>NZ_JBJURJ010000020.1:0-126578 GCF_046098205.1 Paenibacillus mesotrionivorans
CGTTTATTTGCTCCCGCGCCACGTGCTCCGACCCTGCTAAACCGGAGGGCTTGACAAAAACGTTCATAGCAACGAATCTGCAACACGCTATTCACCCGTTTGAACGCATTTCGGCGCCCATTCGGACAAATAGCGTGGCTACGGTTCGTTAGATTTGAAGAAGGCCCTAATTCAGCCTAATAGCAATGCAAAGGTTCGTTAGAGTTTGCCGCGCAGGAGGTCTGCAGCCTCCTGCTAGCCCCTAATGGACGGATCCCGCCACAGCTTCCTCGTCCGCCACCATGGTCCGGTTCCGGCCGCAGCTTTTGGCCCGGTAGAGGGCCGCGTCGGCTTTATCCAGCAGGGATTCCCGGTCGGTGGCATTCATGGGATAGTTAGCGATCCCTGCAGACACCGTTACTTTGCCGGGAATAGGCGGGCTGCTCTCCTCCAGAGCATGGCGGACTCTTTCGGCTATGGCATAGGCATCTCCCGGCTCCGTACCGGCTAACAGGATGACAAATTCCTCACCGCCGTAGCGGTGGCAGACATCCCCCGGACGCAGGGAGGACGAAATAACATGGGCCACATGCTTCAGCACCTCATCTCCAGTGCCGTGGCCGTAGGTGTCATTCACCAGCTTGAACTTGTCCACATCCAGGATGATCAAGGAAAATGGCAGGTAGGCCTCAATCCATTGGTTCATGGTATATTCCAGTGATCTGCGGTTCAACAGCCCGGTTAATGCATCCGTCGCCGCCTCCTGGGTCAGCTGCTCCGTTTGTTTCCGGATATTGCGCGCGGCCAGAAAAACCGCCTTCGTCAGCAGATCGGCCTCGCGGCTCAGGTGGTGTTTGACCTCCGGAAGCTTTACCGGCTCCCGGCCCATTTGGCTGACGAGATCTGCCAGTTGGGTGAAGGGCTGCGCCAGCCGCCGGGCAATCAGCACAACACCGGCCAGCAGGATCAGGAAAGGAATCAGCGAATAAGTGATCAATGTCCGGAAATGCCCGTACAACTGATGCCGGATTACCTCCACAGGTGAAACCATAACCACGCCCCATCCATTGGCTGGAATCGCGGAATACCCCGCCAGCATATCAATCCCATAGAGATTGGTGGCCTGCAGCATGCCGCTTTCTTCCCTCTTCAGCTGCTGCACCACCTTGTTGGCGCTAAGATCCACACCAATCCTCGCTTTGTCCGGATGATACAGCACATGCCCCGAGGCATCCACAATATAATAGTAGGAGCCGTAATCATCCGCCTTATTATTCCCGAATACCTCCGAAATCACGTTCTTCTCCTGAAGATACATCGAGCCGCTCAGCATGCCCAGGTACGAGCCGTCCCGGCCCCAGATAGGCTGATTCACCAGCACGATCAGCCGTTTGCTGTTGGGAGTGGTATAAGGCGCCGAAATACTGGGCTTCTGCAAAGAGAGCGCTTCCTGCACCGCTGCGGAGCTTGCCCGCTCCCCGACTTTGGTGACTCCGGCCGGATAGGCGTTCAGGATGATGCCGTTTGCTCCCACGACGATAAGAGAATTGAAGAAATTGCTGCTGTTGTACATATGCCCCAAATCATCATCTATAACCTCAGTCTTCATATTATTCAGATCTGTAAAAGCGGCGGCATTATACCGCAGACTGCTGGAAATGGACAGGAACAGAGAATCCATGGTTTTGGACATCCGTTCGGCACTGGAGAGATTGAGCCTAAGGGTAGTTTCAATAAGGGATTTCTTTTTGGAATCATATGTGCCCATCAGCAGAATCGTTGAGGTAAGGAACACCACTACAATCACCAGCCCTGAAAGAAGGGATGTCAGGCTGGGCTTTTGGCTGAGGCGGGTTCTGGTTTTTTTCCATCTAAGCAAGCTGCCAACCTCCTGGTACAAAGAACTTCTTTCGTATATAATACTACAAAATTCGGGTTAATTCGAGCATAATAGGGCCGGAAGTATCAAGAGATTGGTTGTAACGGAAGCCTCTAGATGAGATTAGGGGAAGTAAATGCTGCCAATAGATTTCTCAATCATAAATTGGACACATAGTAGGAAAGATAAGTTTATGTCATAAAATATAACATAAAGCCGAGTTGAGGGATTTGTTTTGGGAGATTAATCACATATTTCGGCTAATTCAGTAAATAAAAGTTGAATAATCAATCCAATATATGTAATTAAATAACTTTATATCCCTATAAAAGATTTTTTAGATGACAAAAATAATTGACTGATGTAATATTGTGTGAATATACCTTACATACATATAATAAAAGTTCCTTAATTATCCAAGGAATAGGCGAAGGTGATTCTCGATGTCCGAAGTGGCATTGGAAGTTAAGGCTTTAAGGACGGTGTTAAAGGATAAGGACCGGGAGCTGGCCGTTGTGGACGGAATTGATTTTCACATCGGCAAGAATGAAGTGGTTGCTCTTGTCGGAGAATCCGGTTGCGGCAAAAGCATGACCTCCTTATCCATCATGGGGCTTCTTCCTCGTATCGGTGAGGTGGAGAACGGGGAGATCCGTTTCCAGGGAAGGAATCTGCTGGAGCTTAACCGCAAGGAGATGGCCAAGATAAGGGGGCATCATCTGGCGATGATTTTTCAAGAGCCCATGACCTCCCTTAACCCGGTTCTGACCATCGGCAAGCAGCTTACAGAAGGAATCCGTCTTCATCTGAAGACTGACCGTAAGGAAGCGGAGGACAGGGCAAATCTGTGGCTGAAGAGAGTAGGCTTTCCCGAGCCGGAGAGAATCCGCAGGGAATATGCACATCGGCTGTCAGGCGGCATGCGCCAGAGAGTTATGCTGGCTATGGCCATGGCCTGTGAGCCCCAACTGCTGATTGCCGATGAGCCTACCACGGCGCTTGATGTAACGATCCAGGCCCAGGTTCTGGACCTGATGCGCAAGCTCCAGGCCGACACAGACATGTCCATGCTTTTTATTACCCATGACCTGGGGGTGGTAGCCGAGATGGCGAACCGGGTTATGGTGATGTATGCGGGTCAGATCGTAGAGGAAAGTGATGTAAGAACGCTGTTCAAGGCTCCACTTCATCCTTATACAGTCGGCTTGCTTCAATCCACGCCCAAGCTGAAGGGCACGTCCGGGCCTCTCGTTCCCATTCCCGGCACGGTTCCCCCCGCAGGACGGTTTGGGGAGGGCTGCAGGTTTGCTGACCGCTGCCGGATGTCCGCTCCCGAATGCAGTGCTGCTGTGCCTGAGTTAAGGGAAGTGGACAAGGGTCATTTTGTCCGCTGTATCCGTATATGAGAGGGAAGGAGGGCGGAATCAGATGAGCGCACCGCTGCTTCAGGTAGAAGGAGCCAAGAAGGTTTTTAAAACAGGCAGCAGGCTGAACAAAACCTACATACATGCTGTTAATGGAGTCAGCTTTACGGTTCATGCAGGTGAGACATTGGGCATCGTCGGGGAATCCGGCTGCGGCAAGTCGACAGTGGGAAGGCTTATTTTGCGTCTGACAGAATTAACCGAAGGTGAAATTCGTTATGAGGGAATGTCCTTAAGCAAGATGAAACCCAAGGAGCTCCGCAAATTCCGGCGGCAGCTTCAATGCGTATTCCAGGACCCGTATGCTTCCTTGAATCCACGGATGTCCGTGGGGAAGGCGATTGCTGAGCCTATGGTTGTCCACGACAAGATTAGCTGGAAGGAAGCCCTCAAGAAGGCGGAGGAGCTGCTGGTTACCGTCGGTCTGGGGCGGGAGGCCGCAGCATTGTACCCTCATGAATTCTCTGGGGGCCAACGCCAGCGGATTGCCATAGCAAGAGCTCTGGCCTTGAATCCGAAGCTTATTGTAGCGGATGAGGCAGTTTCGGCGCTGGATGTTTCCATTCAGGCCCAAATTGTGAATCTGCTATCGGATTTGCAGCACAGAACCAATGTGTCCTATCTGTTCATCTCCCACAACCTGAGTATCGTCCGCCATATATCAGACCGGGTGGCCGTTATGTATCTGGGCAGGATCGTGGAGCTGGCAGATAAGGATTCCTTGTATGACACGCCGCAGCATCCTTACACCCAGGCGCTTCTATCCTCTGTCCCTGAGCCGGAGGTGGATTCCGCCAGGGAACGCATTCTCTTGACGGGCGAGGTGCCCAACGCGGCCCATCCCCCCTCCGGCTGCGCATTCCACCCCCGTTGTCCCTATGTGCAGGACAGGTGCAGAGCAGAAGAACCCGTTTTGAAAGAAGTGGGCAAGGGGCATTATGCTTCCTGTCATTTCATAGAAAACCATTTATCCAATTGAAAGGGGCAATCCCATGTTTCCATTATCCGCAAGCAAAATATCCAAAGCTGCATTATCCGTCCTGTTGGCGGGGGTACTGGTTTTAAGCGCCTGCTCCTCCGACAGCAAAGAGAACAGCGACCCAAGCACATCTCCGGCAGCAAGTCCTGCCGCATCGGCTGCGGCAACGAAAGCCCCTGCTAAGGAAAAGGTGGACGGGGGAGAAATTGTCACCGCCTATTTGTCCGATCCGCAAGGCTTTATCCGCTTGTGGGCTACAACCACAACCTCCAGCGAAGTAACGGAATTGGTATTCAGCTATCTGTACAAGGTGAATGAGAATCAGGATATCGTGCCGGATCTGGCTACTGGGCTGCCTGTATTCTCAGATGACAAGCTGACTATGACGGTCAAAATCCGCAAGGACGCCAAATTCACCGACGGCACTCCGCTTACGGCGGATGATGTGGTATTCACGTACAATGTAGCCTTGAGCCCGGATTATACCGGTCCCCGGAAGGGCACCTTCTCCGAGCTGAGCAAGGTGGAAAAAACCGATGACGCAACCATTGTGTTTACCTTCAAGACCCCTTTTGCAGGCTATATTGATATTTTCCCGTACAATATTCTGCCTAAGCATCTTCTGAAGGATGTTCCGGTCAAGGAGATGGACAAGTCCGAGTTTTACAAAAAGCCTGTCGGCTCCGGTCCGTATAAGCTGGTGGAATGGAAAACCGGCCAGTACCTGACCTTTACCCGCAATGATTCCTATTATGCCGGCAAACCTGCCATAGAGAAGATTACCTCCAAGATTGTGCCGGACGCCAACGCGATGATGGCCCAGCTGCAAACCGGTGAGATTAATGTCATCGGCGTACCGGCTGACCAATTGTCCGTCATCGAGCAATATGTCAAAACCTCAGGCAAGCTTAAGCTGCAAAAAGGGATTGTGACCACCTCTTATTCCTTTATAGGCTGGAATATGACCAATCCTTTGTTCACCGATAAGAAGGTGCGCCAGGCGCTTACCATGTCCATTGACAGACAGGGCATTATCGACGGCGTAGCGGAAGGACAGGGCAAGATCATGCACGGCCAAACCGTTCCTTCCTATTGGAGCTACTCGGATAACCTGCCTAAATTCGCGTTTGATGTGGAAAAGGCCAAAAAAACCTTCGAGGAAGCCGGCTGGAAGGATACCAACGGCGATGGTGTCCTGGATAAGGACGGCAAGAAATTTGAATTCGAAATGCAGGTAAACCAAGGCAACAAGATCCGTGAAAAGGCGGTTACCGTTATCCAGCAGCAGCTGAAGAAGGTCGGGATTACCGTCAACATCCGGGTGGTAGAGGGCTCTGCTTTCACGAAGAACTTCCAGGAGAAGAAATTCGAATCCATCTACTATGCATGGAATATCACCGGCGACCCGAACCCGAAGGGACTCTGGCACTCAACTGAAATAGAACATGGCTTGAACACCGTTTCCTATAAAAATCCGGAGGTCGACAAGCTCATCGATGAGGATCTGAAGAGCTTCGACAAGAATAAGCGCAAGGAGCTGCTCGGCAAGGTGGATGCTATTCTCGCCGAGGATCAGCCGTATACCTTCCTGTACACCCCGACTACCATTATGGCTTATCCGAGCAATCTGGAAGGCTACAATCCGCTTCGCGACAGCTTGAAGGAAGTGGAGAAATGGTACTTTACCAAATAGGGAAAGAAGTGACCAGCCTTGGCCCTCTATCTATTAAAACGGGTACTTAACGCCATTCCGATCCTGATCGGAATTACGATCATCTCCTTTGTCATTATTCATCTGGCTCCGGGAGGGCCGTTGTCCCAGTATTCGGAGGATCCCACGATTAAAGCGGCCGACATCGAGAATATGACCAAGGCCTACGGCTTGGATAAACCGCTGCATACGCAGTATCTGGACTGGGTGGGAGGGATGCTGAAGGGCGACTTCGGCACCTCCTTCCAGAAATCCGAACCGGTCTC
Source organism: Paenibacillus mesotrionivorans (assembly GCF_046098205.1). Taxonomy (NCBI): domain Bacteria; kingdom Bacillati; phylum Bacillota; class Bacilli; order Caryophanales; family Paenibacillaceae; genus Paenibacillus; species Paenibacillus mesotrionivorans. Next base: position 6,239 of record NZ_JBJURJ010000020.1, read on the forward strand.
CAAGCTGGTCATGGAGCGTATTCCAACCACCCTTTTGTTTACGGTGACGAGTTTTCTCTTGTCCATTCTGATCGCTGTCCCCTTGGGCATTCTATGTGCCATCAGGGCGAACTCAAGACTGGATCAGATTATCTCCGGTTTTACCTTCGCAGGAATCGCGGTGCCCGGCTTCTGGCTGGCTCTGCTCTTGATGATGCTCTTCGCCGTTAAGCTGGGCTGGCTGCCCTCCGGCGGGCTGAAAACCATCAATGCGGATTTTAGTCTGGCGGACCGGCTGAAGCATATGATCCTGCCGGTCATTACCATGACGCTTGGAGAGGTAGCCTTATGGATTCGCCATATCCGCTCCAGCATGCTGGAGGTGATTCACCAGGATTATATGCGGACGGCCCATGCCAAGGGTCTCCCGGCCTTTATCGTTTTGTTCCGGCACGGGCTCCGCAATGCCCTGATTCCGGTGGCCACCTTGTTTGGTCTGACACTGGCCGGATTCTTTACGGGCTCGCTGATCCTGGAGAACATCTTCAGTATTCCGGGTATGGGGCGTCTGTTTATTGAGTCGGCCTTCCAGCGGGATTACCCGGTGCTGTTTGCGGTCACCACCATGGCCTCCATCCTGACAGTGGCCGGAAGCATTGTTGCGGATGTGCTGATTGCCCTTCTGGATCCAAGAATCAACCTAAGCCGGATGCAGGAAGCGGGGACATAAACGATGAATGCATCAGTAACTGAACCGCTGCCGAAGCTGGCCGCTCCCAACCGTACGGGCAGCAGAGCGTGGGGACGGTTTAAGAAGAACAGGATGGCTGTTATCAGTTTGGTGATCCTGGCGACACTGATTGTACTCGCCCTGCTGGCTCCTGTAATCGCGCCTTATGACCCGGCCGAGCAGGATCTGCTGTACCGCCTCAAGGCGCCAAGCTCGGACCATTGGTTCGGTACGGATGATCTGGGGAGGGATGTATTTACGCGGGTGCTGTACGGGGCGCGGGTATCTCTTTCAGTCGGTATTTTCTCTGTGGTCTTCAATGTGATTATCGGGGTGACAGTAGGAGCAATTGCAGGCTATTACGGGGGCAAGGTGGACAGCATTCTGATGCGGTTTGTGGATATCATGCTGGCCTTCCCGCAATTTTTCCTGCTGATTACTGTGGTTACCCTCTTGAAGCCCAGCTTATTCAATATCATTGCGGTGCTGACGGCCTTTGGCTGGATGGGGAAGGCCCGGCTTCTGCGGGGGCAGATCCTGTCTGTGAAGAACCGGGAGTATATCGATGCGGCCCGTTCCATGGGTCTGCCTGACCGTCGCATCATATTTTTCCATGTTTTTCCAAATTCGATTGCTCCTGTGATTGTTGCCGCGGCGATGAATATGGGCAGTATGATTCTAACCGAGTCCGGTCTAAGCTTCCTTGGACTGGGTATTCAGCCGCCGACGGCCAGTTGGGGGAATCTGCTGCAATCCGCACAAAGTCTGAAGATCATGGTGGAGGCGCCGTGGTACCCGGTCTTTCCCGGGATGATGATCTTCATCACCATTATGTGCTTTAATTTCCTGGGCGACGGCCTGCGCAATGCGTTTGATTCCAAGTAAGTATGATGAGGGGCGTCCGGAAGGTCAGTGAAAACTGGCTTTCTGGACAGCCCCGTTTTTGTAGAATGGTAAAAACTCAGAGGGAATAAACAAAGGGGAAACGGTGCGAAGAAATCATTTTGCGCACAATTGCTCGATTGATTTGGATTAGTTGAATCTGCCGGCAGCCTGGCCTGACAGTACAGATTCCACTTGGTTTGCTGTGTCTTCCTCGGCTAGCACCACCAGGGAGTCGCCCGATGCAATTCGGGTAGCCCCTGTGGGAATCACTTCACTGCTGCCCTTTTGGATGCCTACCACCAGGCAGCGTTCCGGCCAATGGATATCCCGGATGCGTTTGCGGTCCAAAGGGGAACCAGGATGAATGGGAATCTCCAAGAGTACCTTATGCTTTTCTTCAGCCGCGTAAGCGGGAACGCCCTTGTTGGCAAGGTACCGGTGAAGAAGCAGCTCATACACCGGTTTGGAACCCAAAGCGTCAGCCGTCACATAAGCAACCAGACAAACCACACCCATGGATAACAGGTTAGAAAATGAGCCGGTCATTTCGGTCAGCAGGATAATTCCTGTCATGGGGGCTTTCACCACTGCTGAAAAGAAGCCTGCCATAGCCAGAATGATGAAGTTGGCAGCATAGAACGATTCTGCTCCTACCGCAAATCCCCATGCTCTGGAGTAAACAAGACCCATCAAAGCTCCCAGTGCCAGCATGGGCAGGAATATCCCCCCAGGTGCTGAGGAGCCGTAGCTGATCATGGTAAACACATATTTCGCCGCCAGTATAACTGCCAAAATCAAAAGGGGCCGGTTATCCGTGAGCAGGCTGTTGACCATTTGATTGCCGCCTCCCAGTACCTGTGGAAGAACAAGACCGAAACCGCCTGCACAGAGAAACGGCAGGATCATACGTACCTGTAAGGGAAGGTTCAGGCGTTTATAGAGGTCTTGGGTTTTGCACAGGCTGGCATTAAACAGGAGGCCGGCGAGGCCCAGTATGATGCCCAATACGATTAGATGTCCATATTGATGTAAAGGAATAGCCGATATTCCACGAAAATCAAAAATGGGCTGTAAGCCGAAAAATTCCTTGGAGACCATATCCGCTACGATGGATGATGCCAAGGCGGTAATCATAACCACAGGAGAGAAGCTGTTATGCAGTTCCTCCAGCGCGAAGACGGCACCAGCAATCGGAGCATTAAAGGCAGCGGCCAAACCGGCGCTGGCCCCGCAGGTGGTCAGAAATTGTGTGGTCATCTTGGGCTTGCGAAGCAGCTTGCTAAATCCCATACCAATGGCTGAGCCAATCTGGATGGATGGGCCTTCACGTCCCAAGGAGAGACCTGCACCGATGCTTAAGGCTCCGCCTGCAAATTTGGCCAGCACGGTTTTCCACCAATTCATTGCCAGCCTTCGCTGTAATACTCCTTTGACCTGAGGAATACCGCTTCCCGATACAATGGGGTTCTGCTTAACGATCCAGCCTGTCAGCCAGCCACATAATGCCAGGACAGCAAACCAAAGGGGAATGTACAAAGGTCGTTCTCTCAGATATTCATAGACCTCCAGAGAGAACTCCAAGCTTAATTCAATGACGTAGCGGTAAAGCACTACTACAATGCCTGCTGCCAAACCGACAGCGAGTCCAAGACCAATCAGTTGGAACTTCGTTCCGTGCCAGAAGTGCAGGATAGCCTGCGAATTATTTTTTTCACTCATGGCGATCGCTCCTCATCCGGTAAGATATAAACAAAACGTTAACCAGTATACCATAATTATGAGATGAAGGAGCTTATTCCGGGTAAAGTTCGCGGTGTTGTCAAGTTTGGTAACTCTTATTCGGCAGAAGCAGCACAAAAAAAAGACCCGCCCATGGGGGCCGGTCTCCGGTCACTTCAGAATATGGGCGAAATACTGCAAATTCCGGTTAAGCAAATCCCGGTTTCCTGAAACGGAGCTTTGGATGAGGTCCTTCATTCCCTTGGTGAATGCAGCCAAATCCGAGGTATCCGCGCTTTCAAAACGGTTGTCATGCTTGGTGTTTTTCAGACTGGCCGCCAAATCTTTCTCTTCCTTCAGGTAGGTTTCCGTCCAATCCGTATGCTGCGGCACACGCTTGGCAAACCCGATCAGGATGCTGCCCCAATCCCCGCCGCCCGTTATCGCTTCTTGCAGCTTGGTATAGGTGTCCGGCTCAAACCGCTTCAGCAGGTCACCGGCGCTGACATAATCCTCCGGTGCGCCGGCAGGCCTGTCGGCAGGTGTGGTGTAGGAAGCTTGGCCTGTCGCAGGGTCAACAGTTCTGGTTTTGGCAATGGCGGCAATTTGGTTCATGGTGTCCATAAATTGGCTGCTTTCCTCACCGTTCATATAATGGTCGGCAATATATTGCGCCTGGGCCAAACCCGCCTCCAGCAGAGCCGCCCGGTCCTCCTCTTTCGAAACTGTACCATCGGGCATAAAATTGGATTCGATGATGGTATATACGGCCTTGCCCACCTTCGGGTCCTTATCTGCCAACAACCCGGTCAGGCTGCCGTTGATCTCCGCCGTACCGTAATACTTGGCCGGCTCATGGGTTATGGCATCCGCTGCCAATTGCCTGCCCTCGGGGCTGATGCTCACTGTATCATTGGGCAACCCAACCAACTGGCCCTTCGATTGGCCGGCTTCCTGGGATTGCTTGTTGAAATGGTACAGCTTCGGTATGGAAAACGGGGGGCTGTTTGTGATTTCCAAGATGGTTCCTCCTTTCAAATTGACCTTTCCCTTTATTATTATCGGAAATTTTTCCAGATTTTTAAGTCCTTGCACAAACAGGTGGGGAATCGAAAACAAACACAACCGATGCATAAGAAAATACATACCCGCCTCTATGCCGCGGGGGTACAATGGGCATACAGCCAATCCTTTTGGTTCAACTTACAAGTAAAAGGGGAGTCAGTATGAAAAAAGCGCTTCATTTGTCATTGGTTTGCGCCTTGGCGTTGGGCGTTGTCGCAGGTTGCGGGAACACTCAGGAGAGTGCCGCCGGCAGCAGCACCAAGCCTAACGAGAAGCTGAAGTTCAGCATGTCCATGGCGACTAGCGGCAACAAACATGCGGAAAAATCCACCGATATCAACAAGGAAAAGTGGGTTCTGAAGCTGGAGGAGCTGACCAACACCGATATTGATTTCAATATGATTCCGCTGAAGGATTTCGACCAGAAGATGTCCCTGATGTTCGCCTCCAACGAAATTCCCGATGTGGTGCAGAATGTGGGCGGCGCCACTACCAAGGGGATGTCCGGCTCTGTGGAAGCGGGGGTATTTATGCCCCTGGACGATCTCTTGAAGCAATATGCTCCCACCATCATGAAGCAGATTCCCAAGGAAGCCTGGCAGGAAACCAGCTACAACGGCAAAATTTACGGCATTCCGTCCTGGTTGTCCAACCCGTCCCGACGGGCGTTGTTTATCCGCACGGATCTGCTGGAGAAAACCGGTCTTCCGGCTCCCAAAACTGTGGATGAGTTCATGAATGTGATGCGGGCCATGAAGAAAAACGGCGTGGAGCACCCGTACCAAATGCGGGAGAACTTCAAATACGCCGACACCCTGCTGGGTTCCTTCGACGTGCTGCCCTCCCAGTTCGAAATCAAGGACGAGCAGGTGGTGCCCAAGTTTTTTGATGTGGAGAATATGACCAAGGCGCTTCAGACCTTCAAGGCAATGTTCGACGAAGGGCTGATCCCGAAGGACTTCGCCTCCATCAGCTCTACGGATTACGGCAAGAACATCGAATCCGGCAAAGCCGGCATGTGGTCGGGCAACGCCCAGAACCTGGGCACCTACCGCAGCAAGCTGAAAAGCGCCCTGCCCGCATCCAAGGTGGATATTGTTTCTTCGCCGAAGGGGCCTGAGAATACCGGCGGACACCTCCTGTATTCCAGCATCAATACGTCCTACTACATCAACAGCAAGGTATCCAAGGACAAGGCCATTCAAATTATCAAGTTCTTCGAATGGATGACTACTCCGGAAGCGGAAACTTATTTCTCCTTCGGCATTGAAGGCGAAACCTATACCAAGGAAAACGGCCAGATCAAATTCACCGTCCCTACAGACCCGGATGCATTAAACGAAGACACCTTCCGCGGCATGTTCTGGTTCATCCATGACGTGGTGTACAACAAATCCCGGGAAGAGCTGACCCAGGACGGACGGGATATGATTTCCTTTATGGACAAGGTTGTGTCTGCAGAGGGCTTGGGCAGCGTACGCTTCGTGCCGGCGCTGGATTCCTTCTCCAAGTACCCGGACCTGGCTCCGCAAGCGGATGATGTGGGACCGAAGCTGGTTATCGACCATATGGTCAAAATGATTTACGGCAAGGAGCCGATCTCCGACTGGCCGAAGGTTATTGAGGAGTACAAGAACAAAGGCGGCAACGAGATTCTCAAGGAAGCCACCGCCCGCTACAAAAGCGGCAACGGCGCCATTGTAAGCAAAAACAGATAAGGGTTCCCCAGATGAGGTATTTGTCCGCCCAAAGCGGGCAGATACTTCTCCTGTTTTATGACCCTTATGGGGGAGGCGGAACGGTGAAGAATACCATAATCATGAACTATCCGGCGTCCTGGTGGCGGGGCCGCTGGCGGGATGCCCTTCCCGCAGGCAACGGCAGGATTGGGGCTTCCGTATACGGCGGTGTCCATGAGGAAACGGTGCTGCTGAACCACGGGGAGCTGTGGTGGAACGGCCGGACCCCGCCGCTGCCGGATGTTAGTGCCAAGCTTGACGAAACCCGGAGGCTGCTTCTCGCCGGGGAAACCTGCAGAGCGGACCGGGTGCTGGCCGACGCCCTGGCAGAGGAGGGGTACGAGCCGAGAATGTCCGCGCCTCTTCCCGTGGGAGATTTGAAGCTGTTTATGCCCCAATCCGCCGCGTTTCAGGATTACAGCCGCCGGCTCCATATGGACACCGGCGAAATATCCGTTGACTGGACAGACGGGCAGACCCGTTATGCGCGCAGGCTGTTTGTGTCTCGGACAGCGGATGCCATTGTTTACGAGCTTAACCGGGCAGGGCCGGCTTCCATCACCGCACAGATCCGCCTCCAGCTCCATGACCGGCAGGACTTCCGCAAGCCCGTTGCCGCTTGGCCCGTTGCCGAGGAGCTGCAGATAACAGATAACCGGCTGTTCTATGCGGCGCAGAAGCCGGAGGGCGGCGATTTCGGCGCGGTGGCCAAGGTGGTCTGCCGCAGCGGGAGCATCAGGCCGGCAGCGGATGGGTTGGTTATGGAAGAAGCGGATTCCGTGCTGATTCTGGTCAAGCTGTTTGCTTCCGGCGGACGGGAGGAGATGTGGGGGAAGCTTGCGGAGGAGCTGGACCGGCTGCCGGAGTCCTATGAGGAACTGCTTGTCCCCCATAAGAACGAGCACGGGCGGTTGTTTCATGCCATGGAGTTTGATCTGAACGCGGAAGGCAGAGAACTGTCCGCCGAACAGCTGTTGATGCAGGCATACCGGGGGCAGGCGCCTGACGCTCTCATGGAGAAAATGTGGGCCTTCGGCCGTTACCTGCTGGTGTCCGCCACCCGGGCGGAGGGCCAGCCCTGTCATCTGTATGGCCTGTGGTGCGGGGAATATGACGGACTGTGGGCTTTTCATATGGTCAACGAAAATCTGCAGATGATGTATTGGCAGGCCTTGTCCGGGAATATGCCGGAGCTTCTTTTGGCCGTATTCGGCTATATGGAGGAGCTGCTGGAGGATTTCCGGATCAACGCCAGACAGCTGTTTGGCTGCAGGGGAATCTACATTCCCGCCCCCACCGCTCCCGGCTCCGGGCTGCTGAAGCACAAGCATCCCCATATCCTTCACTGGACAGGGGGAGCGGGCTGGATCAGCCAGCATTATTACGACTATTACCTGCATACGGGGGACATGGAATTTCTGCGGAACCGCGCATTGCCCTTTATGCGGGAGGCGGCGCTTTTTTATGAGGATTTTTTCACTTTGGGAGAGGACGGGTATTGGGTCAGCGCACCCTCCAACTCGCCGGAGAACACACCCGGCAACTATTGGCAGGGGCCCGGCCATTCCATGGAAACCACCGTCAATGCCACTATGGATTTTGCCATCGCCCGGGAGCTGTTCACCAACCTGGCGGAGGGGGCTGCCGCAGCCGGATGTTACGGGGAGGAGCTTCCCCGCTGGAGGGCGTTTCTGGAGCGGATTCCCCCTTATCAGCTGAATGAGGACGGAGCGGTCAGGGAGTGGATGCATCCCGGCTTCCTGGATAATTACCACCACCGGCACCAGTCCCACTTGTATCCGGTTTTCCCGGGTACCGAGGTCGCCCGCAGCGGACAGCCGGAGCTATTCGGAGGTTTTGTGAAGGCGGTGGAAAAGCGCCTGGTGCTTGGGCTGAAGGAGCAGTCCGGCTGGTCCTTGGCCCATATGGCCAACAATTACGCACGGATGGGCCAAGGGGACGAAGCGCTGGAATGTCTGGACATTCTGAGCCGCTCCTGTGTGCTGCCCAACCTGTTCACCCTTCATAACGATTGGCGGGGAATGGGCATTGGCGTGGATATGGAATGGGCCCCGGTGCAGCTGGACGCCAATATGGGCTGGTCCTCCGCCGTGCATGAGATGCTGCTGTTCTCCAAACCGGGAGAGCTGCATATTCTTCCGGCGCTGCCATCCCGGTGGCGCAGGGGCAAGGCAGGACCTCTCCTGGCCCGGGGCGGTGTGGAATGTTCGTTATCCTGGGATACGGAGGCAGGACGGATGGAGCTGGAGCTGCGCTCCCGTCAGGGAGGGCAACAAATAGAGCTCCATCTTCCTCCAACAGCTGCGGCTGTGCCCGGATATACTCTGGGTGCGAAGGGTGTGGTCTCCAAGGTGGCGGTAGGAGAGGCTCCGCTGCGTCTGGAGATCCGGTTGGACAGCGAATCAACAGGTCAGGCAGGGAGGCATCAACATGGATAAGCTGGAACGGATGCTGGAGAGAATCGGCCGGGAGGCGGAGGTGACCATCCGGGAAAAGGATTGGGAGGCCCGCACCGGCATCTTCACCCGGCCCCCGGAGCGTATTCCCACACCCAAGTGGACGGATGCTCCATTATTGGGCAATGGCGATATGGGCGTGGCCATTGGCGGCGGGGCGGAGGAGCAGACCTTTTACATCGGGAAAAGCGACTTTTGGGTCCTGCCCTGGCTGGGCGAAACCAAGAAGCAGCGGGAGGAGCGGCTGTTAGCGGACAACGGCAGAAGAACCGGGGCGCGGATCATCACCGTAGGCCAGGTAGCCCTGCTGATGCCGGAGCTGGAGGGGGCGGAGTACCGCCAGGAGCAGGATATTCTGCATGCCGAGGTGCGGGGCAGCTTCTCCTCGGATCGGACTGAAGCCGCATTATGCTCCTGGACGGCGGCGGAGGCCAATCTTCTGGTTACAGAGGTGGAATGTCTCAGGGGCGAGCTGAATCTGACGGTGCGCCTGCATGCCGGGGAAAAGGATACGGATGAGGTGTTCAGCTACGATAACGGAGCAGAACCCGAGTTGATGTGGTTCCGTTATGCCTCCACCCCCGGCAATCTCCCGCAGACACGGCGGGTAGCGGCGGCTGTTGGGCTGGCCGGCGGCGAACCGGTGTACCGGTGGCGCTTCCAGAATGTGGAGGCGGCAGTACGGCTGCACGCGGGGGAGCGGGTGACGGTGGTAACGGCGGTGGTCAGCAGCCGGGGAATACCGGATTATGATGATGAGGCCCGGCGTCTGGTGCTGGCCCATACAACGCAGAAGCGGGCTCTGGCGGAGCTAAAGGAATCCCACCGCCGCTGGTGGAGGGACTACTGGGCGGCATCGGCTGTCCGGATCGGGGACCCCGTACTGGAAAAGTTCTATTACGGCTCCTATTACATTCTCGGCTCCTGCATGAGAGGCGGGAAGAACCAGCCGGGGCTGTTCGGCCACTGGATCACCACGGACCGTCCCGGCTGGACCGGGTCCTACACCATGAATTATAACTACGAAGCCCCGTACTGGGGACTCTACGCCGGCAACCGGATTGCATTGGCTGAGGACTACTGCCAGCCTCTGCTGGATTTTCTCCCTTGGGGAAAAATCTTCGCCCGGGAAAAGCTGGGCTGCCGGGGCATCTATATGCCGGTGGAGCTGGGGCCGGAGGGGCTGATCTGCTCTATGTTCTTCCACGGCCAGAAGTCCAATGCCTCCTTCGCCGCCGTCAATCTGTTGATGCATATCCGGTATACCCGGGACCTGGATTATGCCCGTAAGGTATACCCGTATCTGAGCGAGGCGGCGGCCTTCTGGGAGGACTATTTGGTTCATGAAGACGGCCGTTACGTAATTTATAATGATGATATACACGAACGCTCCATGGACAAAAAGAACCCCATCCTGTCTCTGGGCTTCGTCCGGATGCTCCTGGAGGCGCTGCTGGAGCTTAGCGTAGAACTGGACATGGACAAGGAGAAACGCGGTACATGGAAGCGTATTCTGGAGAATCTGATCCCTTACCCGGTTATGGAATGCAACGGCCGCAGGGTGTTCCGTCTGACGGAGGAGGGTATGGACTGGAACGACCGGAATTCCCTGGCGGTCCAGCATGTGTATCCGGCCGGGATGATCGGGCTGGACAGCGAACCGGAGCTGTTGGCCACCGCTTGGGACACCATTGACGAGATGCAGCGCTGGAGCGATTTCAACGCATTCCCCACCTATTATGCCGCCGCCGCCCGGGTGGGTTATAAGCCGGAGGTGCTGCTGGAGCGGCTGCGGCTGGAATGCGAGGCCAGTGGCTTGCCCAATCTGTCCCTGCATCATGGCGGCGGAGGGATCGAGGATGCATCCGCCGTCCCCGTGGCGCTGCAGGAGATGCTCTTGCAGAGCAGGGGCGGGGTTGTTCGCCTGTTTCCCGCATGGCCCAAGGACCGGCCGGCAAGCTTCTGCCGTCTGCGGGCGGAGGGGGCGTTTATCATCAGCGCCAGCCTGGCTGGCGGCGAAGTGGAATATGCGGTCATTGACAGCGAGCAGGGCGGAACGCTGACGATGGTTAATCCCTGGGGGAATGCGGGGGCAGTGGTGTGTCGCTGCGGACGGATGGCCAGGGATGGGGAAGTCGCCGGGGAACGTATGACCCTGGCTATGGAGAAGGGGGAGCGACTGTTTCTGCTGCCCCCGGGAGACTGGGAGTAACTGGAGGGAGGAAGATGGGAATGGAAACAATGGTTAACAAACGGCTGCGGCTGTGGTACGACAAACCGGCCTCCTCGTGGGAGGAGGCGCTGCCCATCGGCAACGGGCGGCTGGGGGGAATGGTGTTCGGTTCGCCTTTTCAGGATAAAATCCAGCTCAATGAGGATACCCTCTGGTACGGGGGGCCGCTGGAGGCGGACAGTCCCGCTGCGCTGGAGCAGGTAGGGGAAATCCGCCGGCTCCTCATGGAGGGCCGCCAGCGGGAGGCGGAGCATCTGGCCCGGATGGCCATGATGTCCGCACCCAAATATATGAAGCCTTATGTGCCCTTGGGCGAGCTGCTGCTTTGGTTCCTGGAGCCCGGTCCCCAAGCGGACAGGGAATATCAACGGGAGCTGGATCTGGAAACAGCGGTGTCCTCCATCCGTTTCCGCTCAGGCGGACACCTGCACTGCCGGGAGTATTTTGCCAGCGCGGCAGGGCAGGTGATGGTGGTCCGGCTGACGGATGAAAGCCCGCAGGGCATGACCTTCAGCGCCAATCTCATGCGCAGGCCCTACGACGGCGGCTCCGCTGCCGCAGGGGTTGATACCATCCTGATGACCGGGGACGGAGGGAAGGACGGCATCTCCTTCGCCTGTGCCGTGAAGGCAGTGCCGGAAGGCGGCCGGGCAAGGGTTGTAGCTGATTGCATCTCTATAGAGAAGGCCCGGGCGGTTACCCTGTATATTGCCGCAGAGTCTACCTTCTGTTCGGCTGATCCGGCGGAGGTATGTCTGGCGCGGGTTGCGGAGGCGGCGGACAAGGGATATACCCGGGTGCGGGAGGAGCATGTGGCGGAATACCGGGAGAAGTTCGGACGTGTGACCCTGCGGCTGGAGGACAGCAGTTTAGCGGTGAAGGGCGCAGCGCCTCAAGGAGAAACGGAGGAACGGCCCGAGCAGCTGCCTACCGGCCGGAGATTGGCCTTGGCCGCAAGCGGGGTGGAGGATAACGGGCTGGATGAGCTTTTTTTCCAGTACGGGCGTTATCTGCTCATCTCCTGCTCCCGTCCCGGCAGCCAGGCCGCCAACCTGCAGGGCATCTGGAATGACAGCTTCACTCCGCCCTGGGAGTCCAAATATACCATCAACGTGAATACGCAGATGAATTATTGGCCTGCGGAAACCTGCGGGCTGGCAGATTGCCATGAGCCGCTGTTCCGTCTCATCGAGCGGATGCTCCCGGCCGGAAGGAAAACGGCGGAGACCGTTTATGGCTGCCGGGGCTTCGTAGCCCACCACAACACGAATCTGTGGGGCGATACCATGGTGGAGGGCATCCGGGTCACCTGCTCCATCTGGCCCATGGGGGCGGCATGGCTTTGCCTGCATCTGTGGGAGCATTACCGCTTCGGGCTGGACCTGGTCTTCCTCGCGGAGCGGGCTTATCCGATCATGAAGGAAGCGGCAGAGTTCCTGTTGGATTATATGGTGGAGGATCAGGAGGGGCGGCTGGTTACAGGCCCGTCCGTCTCCCCGGAGAATTCATTTCTTCTAGAGGATGGGGTCAAAGGAACCCTGTGTATGGGCCCGTCCATGGATCTGCAGATTGTCCGCACCCTGTACGTCGCCTGTATGGAGGCGGAGAAGGCGCTTCAGATGGAGGTCGGCCTGACGCCCAGGCTGGAGGAGGCCTTGGCACGTATACCGGGTCCGAAGATCGGACGGCGCGGCCAGATTATGGAGTGGCTGGAGGATTATGAGGAGGCGGAGCCGGGCCACCGGCATATCTCCCAGCTGTTCGGCTTGTATCCGGGCGAGCTCCTGGATAAGCGCCAAACCCCGGAGCTGGTGGAGGCCGCACGGAAAACCATCGAAGGGCGGCTTGCGGCAGGGGGAGGCCATACCGGCTGGAGCCGGGCCTGGATTATCGGATTCCAGGCCCGGATGGGAGACGGCGGTGAAGCCTACCGGCACTTCCGCAAGCTGCTGGGCACCTCCACCTATCCCAATCTGCTGGACTGCCATCCCCCGTTCCAGATTGACGGGAACTTCGGCGGCACCGCAGCTGTGGCCGAGATGCTGCTCCAGTCCCACAGCGGTGTCCTGGAGCTGCTTCCGGCACTGCCGACCGCTTGGCAGGGAGGGCGGATTACCGGCCTGCGGGCCCGGGGGGCTTATACGGTAGATATGGAATGGAGGCAAGCTCGTCTCCAGCAGGCCGTGATCCGGGCCGGGTGCGCCGGAGAGTGCCGGGTTGTATCTGTGCAGTCCTTACGGGTACTTGACCAAGGCGGCAGCCCCATCGCCTCAAGGTATGAAGGGGACATGCTCTGTTTTGCGGCGGAGGCCGGCGGAGTGTATACACTTGTAGCGGCGGAGATGGGGGCAGCTCCGCAGACTGCTTTTAACCGGAAGGAGGCAGAAGCATGAAGGGCGCTTTGTTGAACAATCTGTCCGGGCGCCTGCTGCCCGCTCCCCGGAACGGGGGCTTCCATCTGGAGGATTATTGGGTATGGTGCGGATCTGCGGTCCGGGGAGAGGATGGCCGGTTTCATCTGTTTGCCTCCCGCTGGCCCAAGTGGCTGCCCATGCATCCCGGCTGGCTCATCGGCTCGGAGATTGTCCGCGCTTCCGCTGACCGGCCCGAAGGGCCTTATGTGATGGAGGAGGTGGTGCTGCAGTCCCGGGGAGCGGAATACTGGGACGGGCGCTCCACCCATAATCCCCACATCGTCAAACATGGGGACACATATATCCTCTATTATATGGGCACCACCCATCCTCTGGCGGAGCCCCTGCCCGGGGAGGAGCTGACGCTGGAGGACCCCCGTGTCATTGTGGCCAGAGCCAACAAGCGGGTAGGCATCGCCGTATCCAAAAGCGTGTCCGGGCCCTGGGAGCGGATGGACGCGCCGATTCTGCCGGTCCGTCCCGGACGCTTTGACAGCTTCCTCACCTCCAACCCGGCGCCGTGTATCCGCGAAGACGGCTCCGTGCTGCTAATCTACAAGGCTAGGCGTTATGAGGGGGTGGCCCATGGGAAGATGACCATCGGCGTTGCTTGTGCGGACCATTATAATGGGCCGTATCGGGTGCTCTCGGAGGAACCCGTGTTTCCGCCGGAATTCCATATTGAGGACCCGTTTATCCGGTTTACCGGTCAGGGTTATGAGCTTATCGCCAAGGATATGGAGGGCAGCCTGTGCGGTGAAAAACACGGGGGGATCCACGCTGTGTCTCCGGATGGGCTGCAATGGCAGCTGTCCGCATCGCCCAAGTCCTATTCCCGCACCATCCGCTGGGATGACGGCACGGAGCAGACTATGGGAAGTCTGGAGCGCCCCTTCATTCTGTTTCAGGATGGGCGTCCCACCCATCTGTTCGCAGCGGTTGCCGACGGTCCGGGGGGCTTCCGCCAGGCTGCCCGGACCTGGAACCAGGTGATTCCCATTGCTGAGGAATAGCCCATCTCTAACCCGCAGAGGCGAATCATAAAAAAACACAAGCCGCCCCCGGTTTTCCCCATGTAAACGGCTCTAACGCCGGCTTATGATGGAGTAGGGCGGCTTTAAGGCAATTGCCCATTGCGCCTGTACCATGTACACTCGAGAGTAGCACGGAACAACAAGAGTGGAACGAAAGGTGGCGGCTGTGGCATATGAGACTGCTGGTTGTAGATGATGAGCCGGTCATCCGGAACGGATTGAAGAAGATGGCGCTGGATTACCCGCGGCGGCTGGAGTCGGCGGATACGGCCGGCAACGGGCTGGAGGCCCTGGCGAAGATTGAGGAGTCCGAGCCGGATATTCTCCTGACGGATATCCGCATGCCCCGTATGGACGGGCTGGAGCTGTGCAGACAGGTTCATGAGCGTTATCCCCATATTATGAAAATTGTCATTTCGGGCTACAGCGATTTCGATTATGCCCAGAAATGTATGGATTACGGAGTCAAGCATTATCTCCTGAAACCGGTTACGCCCCCCGATCTCCATGAGGTGCTGGACAAGCTGGTCCATTCTGGCGCCCCCGGTTTTATTCCGGCTTCCCGTTATCTGGGCTGGATCGGACGGCTGGAGGAGGCGGTCTGGTCCCTGCAGGAGGAGGAGATCGGCAGGCTGGCGGAGGAGTGGAGGGAGCACGGCGCCGGGCTGTCTGTCCAGCAGTTGAAGGAGCTGCTGGAGGACGTGCTTGCCCAGTTGGAGCGCAACTTCCGGGAGAAGAGCCGGCCTGTGCCCTCCGGGTTGGCTGCCCCTCTGGGCGGCCATTCCCGGCAGGAGTTTTTTACGGAGCTGGAGGACCGCTTGAAGGCTTGCATGACGGGGCTTCTGGCCCAAAGACGGGGCAATTTCAAGGACCCCATGGAGGAGGCCAAGGCTTACATCGACAGCCACTTGTCCCTGGAGATCTCCCTGAAGGAGGTAGCGGATATGGTAGGGATTACACCCACCTATTTCAGCGCTCTTTTCAAAAAAATCACCAACGAAACCTTCATCAGCTACCGTATCCACCGGAGAATGGAAAAGGCGCGGGAGCTATTGGCGGTGCCCCATATGAGGACGGTGGATATCGCCGCGGAGGTGGGATATGACGATTATCCCCATTTCACCAAAACCTTCAAGAAAATATACGGCCAATCCCCATCCGAATACAGGGCCTCCCTGGGGATCAAATGAGAAATCTAAGCCTGTACCAGAAGCTGTTCCTCTCGTATCTGGTGGTGATTCTGCTTTCCCTGGGCGGTGTGGGCATCTTCACGTACCGGGCCTCCTCCGGGCAGCTGTCCCAATTGGTGGAAAGACAGCTCTCCCAGATTGTGGGCAATGCGGTGCATCACACGGATTTATATATCCGCTCCTATGAGCGGTCCATGGTTTCTTTTTTGAACAGCAATAACGTGAAGCGTTTCATCGATCTGCCGGCCGGGGAGAACGGTTATCCCTTCTACGAGCTGCGCAAGAATATCCGGGAGCTCAGCATTGACCCCGCCTTTGTCCGCAATCCCGAAATCTCCGCCATAACGCTCCTCAGCTTCAGCGGCAATGCCCTGTATTTTTTTAACGGGAATAACGGGGAGTCCTTCAACGGTGAGCAGGTTGCCAAACAGCTGGAATTCTATAAAAACGCCACGGATAAGGGCGGCAATCTGAACGTGCTGAACCATAGTATTCTGGAGGACCAGCAAAACCAGATGCTGACTCTGGTCCGCCGGATCCGAGGGTTGGCCTCCTCCGAGCCCCAGGGCATTCTGGCTATTGAGCTGCGGGCCGCCGAGCTGTCCAGTCTGTGGAAGGGCATTGACCTGGGCCGCAACGGTTATTTTTTCATTACGGATGAAGGCGGAAACTATGTGTATCATCCGGATGCGGGGCTGATCGGCCAAAGCCTGCCGGAGCCGGTGCGCCATCAGGTGCTGGAGGCCGGGGAAAAGGTGTTTATGTCCGGGAAGGGCAAGGACGCCCGGATGTATATGAGCCGGCATTCCGCTTACGGCAATTGGCGCCTTGTGGTCTCCACGTCTCTGGAGGAGGCCCGCAGTCCAGTGGACGTCATCCGTTGGACGGCCATTGTGGTGGGCTGCTTCACACTGATTCTGGCTTTGTGGCTGGCCTACAGCTATACCAAAGCCATTACCGGTCCTATCCGGATGCTCAAAAAGGCGATGCAGCAGACGGAAAAGGGCAATTGGGCCACTATTCCCCTGCCGGACTACCGGGATGAAATTGTAGAGCTGATGAGCCGCTACAACCTAATGGTTAACCGGCTGTCGGAGCTGGTCCGGGAGGTATATGAAGCGGAGCTTCGCGATCAGGAAAGCCGCATGGAGCGGCAGAAGGCGGAGCTGCAATCCTTGCAGCTGCAGATCAATCCCCATTTTTTGTATAACACGCTGGAGACGATTGTCTGTTATGCCGCCATCCGCAATTCCAAGGAAATTTTCGAGATCGTTAAGGCCATGTCCTATATGCTGCGGTATTCCGTCCAGGTGAATGTGGAGGAAATTACGGTAGCCAATGAGCTGAAGCATGTGCTGCATTATCTGGTGGTGCTCCAGCACCGGATCGGGCGGGAGTTCGAGGCGGATGTGGCAATTCATCCGGATTATCTCCTGCGGAGTATGGTCCGCCTGACCATGCAGCCGCTGGTGGAAAATGCCTTCCATCATGCCTTCCCCGACGGGGTGGAGGATTACCATACTATCCGGATTGATGCAGGGGAGGAAAACGGCATATTCTGGGTCAGCGTGGAGGATAACGGCGTAGGTATCGGGGAGGAGAAGCTCCGGGAGCTCCGGGAGCAGCTGGGGGCCAACCGGCTGGCGGACCGTGATGATGCGGGCAAGGAGGGCGTCGGCGGCATCGGCATACTGAATGTGCACCGGCGGATCCAGATGGTCTTCGGTGAGGCATACGGACTGCGGATTGAAAGCGAGCTGGACATAGGAACCAAGATGATTATGATCATGCCCGCCACGGGTATGCCCCAAAACGGGGATAAAGACGGGAGGAAGGATCTTGGAGCACAAAGAGGATTTGATGGACAATGAAGGACATTCGGAGGCCGCCGGGGGTACGGCGGTTTCCGGAGCCGGGCATGATGCCAGAATGGCCTGGTGGCGGGAGGCGCGGGTAGGTTTGTTTATCCATTGGGGCCTCTATTCCATTCCGGGAGGCATCTGGAAGGGGGAGGAGATCAAAGCTACCTACGCGGAGCATCTGATGCTGCGGGCCCGCATTCCGGTTGGTGAATACGGGAAGCTGGCGGAGGAGCTGACGGCGGAGCGGTTTGACGCGGCAGAATGGGCCGCCCTGGCCAAACGGGCCGGGCTGAAGTACCTGATTTTCACCGCTAAGCATCATGAGGGCTTCTCCATGTACGACACGGCGCTGTCCGATTACAAGATTACCCGCCGCACCCCTTTCGGAAGAGACCCGCTGGCGGAGCTGGCGGAGGCCTGCCGGGAGGAGGACGTGAAGCTATGCGTCTATTACTCCCATGCCATGGACTGGTATCACCCGGATTCCCAAGGGAATACCTGGGATTACCCAGGCAATATCGGGGCTTATGACGAGGTAGAGGATTGGATCGGAGATGAGGACAAACGCAGCCGGTATGAGCATTATCTGCAGTCCTTTGCTCTGCCTCAGGTCAAGGAGATTTTGGAAAAATATGGAGATATCGGCCTGATGTGGTTTGACTGCGGCCACAAGCTGACGGAGGAGCAGGGTGCGGCTTTCGTGCGGCAGGTCCGGGAGGTCCAGCCGGATTGTCTGGTGAACCGCAGAGTGTGGCGGGAGCCCTTCGGCGACTACGGCAACACCTCGGATAACCAGCCGTATGTCCGTGTGCCCCGGGAGGATTGGGAATCCATCAATACCCTGAATGATTCCTGGGGCTACAAGGTGATGGATACCAATTGGAAAACGGCTGATGAGGTGCTCCGGCAAATGGCGGATGTGCTTAGCCAAAACGGCAATTTTGTGATTAATGTGGGACCCATGGGCAACGGCGCTTTCGATCCTATGTCCATTAAGCTCCTGGAGGAAATCGGCGGGTGGATGGAGCAAAATGGCGAGGCGGTGTACGGAACCGTGGCAAGTCCCATCGGTAAACCTGCTTGGGGGCGCTGTACCCGAAAAGGGAGCACCCTGTATCTGTATATGTTCGACTGGCCGGAGGACGGCAGGCTGATTGTGCCCGGGCTCCGCAACCGGGTCTGCCATGCTTATGTTTTGTCCGATCCCGGACGGGCGGAGCTGACGGTAACCCGCCTTGGTTCGGATGATATCTCCATCCTGCTGCCTTCCCGTCCTGCGGAGGCCCTGCTGCCGGTGGTGGCGGTGGAGCTGATTGGTGAGCCGGACGCCAATCCGGTGCGTCTGCTCCAGCCCGGGGCACATCCGGCGGTGTTCGGCGCCTTCGATGCGGAGATTATCGGGCCGTTTCTCCGTTATGACACGGGGAAAAAGGACCATGACAATCTGATCAACTGGCGGCATCCGGAGGATGAAGCCGGATGGGTTTTCCGCACGCTGGAGGGGGGGACCTACACCGTGTCGGTTGTGTACAGCGCAGACATGGCGTTTTCCGGCGGTTTTGCCTTGTCTATTGAGGAGCGGGGCTCCGGCAGGCCGTTTGCCGCCTTGACGGGTGGCCCGGTGCGGTCAACGGGGGGCTGGGCCCGGTTTGAAGCCCTTCTTTTGGGGCAGGTGACGCTTCCCGCCGGCGGCGAGTTTCTGATGCGGCTGCATGCTGTTGAGGCAGAAGCGGAGCAGCCTGTCGTATGTGTGAAGCAGATGGTTTTGGAGCGGCGGCAGTAAATTGCCGCTTCCCGGAAGGCAGCGCAGAGGCGCTGCCTTTTTTGCATCATAAAAAAACACATCTGCCCCGGAAGGAATCACATGGATGCCTGAAACCTCCGGCCTTATGATAAAGAGGACAATCATTATGAGATTTTGAGAGGAGAGAAAGGCATGGCTTCCAAAACAGAGACAGCCGGACAACCGGTATACCGGTTCGCCAGTTCACGCGCCAAATGGGGGTTTATCAAGAAACATATGGCGTTGTATCTGATATCCATTCCGGGTTTGGTGTACTTTCTGATTTTCAAGTACATCCCCATGGGTGGCTCCATGATCGCCTTCCAGAACTACAATATTTTTAAGGGGATTACCAACAGCCCCTGGGTAGGTCTGGAGCATTTCCAGCGGATGTTCGCGTATCCGGAGTTTATGAATATTTTGAAGAACACGCTGCTGCTGGGTTTCTATGATCTGGTAATCGCGTTTCCCGTCCCCATCGTGCTGGCGCTGCTGCTGTCGGAGATCCGCTCCACCGGCTTCAAGCGGGTGGTGCAGACGGTGGTGTATATGCCCCACTTCCTGTCCTGGGTTATCGTCGGCGGCATTCTGATCGGGCTGCTGTCGCCGTCCACCGGCGTGGTGAACCACATTCTGGGCTGGTTCAATATGGAGCCGATTTATTTCCTGGGAGAAAACAGCTACATCCGCACCATTCTCATCAGCTCGGGCATCTGGAAGGACAGCGGCTGGGGAACGATTATTTATTTGGCTGCCATTGCCGGGATTAACCCGGACCTGTACGAAGCGGCAGAGATTGACGGCGCAGGGCGGTTCCGCCAGGTGATGTCCATTACGATTCCCGCCATTGTCCCCACCATCGTGATTCTGTTCCTGCTGCATATCGGCCGGTTTATGGATTTTGGCTTCGAGCGTGTGTTTGTATTCCTGAATCCGCTGAACAGCCAAAACGGCGAAATTCTGGACACCTACGTATACCGGGCAGGTTTGATTGACCGCCAGTACAGCTATACCACGGCCATCGGCTTGTTCAAATCCCTTGTCGGTCTTCTCTTGATCGGAACCGGCAACGCTCTGAGCAAACGGACCACCGGGGAAAGCCTGTACTAAGAGAGGAGAGAAAACAACATGATTACGACCAAAGGCCAACGTATTTTTCAAATCTGCAATGCGGTATTTCTCACCATCATCGGCTTGACCATGGTGCTTCCCATTCTGCACGTTATTGCCCAATCCTTCAGCGATGCGGCGGCCATCAACAGCGGCAGCGTCGGCATCTGGCCCAGCGGCTTCACCTGGGAAAACTATCACATGGTCCTGAAGGACAAAACCATGTGGGTGTCCTTTCGCAACAGTGTGGTGATTACTCTGTTCGGCACGCTGATCAATCTGGCGGCCACAGCAAGTTTAGCATATCCCTTGTCCCGGCCGGAGTATCTGTACCGCAAGCCTGCACTGGTGCTGGTGCTGTTGACGATGATTTTCCATGCACCGCTGATTCCCAACTATCTGCTGCTGAAAAATCTCCATATGCTGAACACCCTGTGGGTGCTGATGATTCCGGGGGCGATCAGCGCCTATAACCTGTTCGTAATGCGCTCCTTCTTCGTGAATCTGCCTGGCGAGCTGCTGGATTCCGCCCGGATTGACGGCTGCGGGGAAACCCGGATGATCTGGAGCATTGTGCTGCCGCTGTCCAAGCCGGTTATGGCCACTATGGGCATCATGTATGCGGTGGGCAACTGGAATATGTACTCGCAAGCCATTTATTACATCAACAAACGCTCTCTGATTCCGCTTCAGGTGCGGCTGCGGGAAATTGTCATTACGGACAATATGGGCTCGGCGGATATTGCCTCCGAGCTGCTTCAAACCATTTCCCCCGAGGGGCTGAAAATGGCGGTTATCGTCATTGCGACCCTTCCCATTATGCTGGTGTACCCGTTCCTGCAGAAGCATTTCATTAAAGGGATGATGGTGGGTTCGATTAAATCCTGATGGATGGCGGATGGCATGACGGATGGAGCTCGGATGGTTAGCGATCATACGATGACTTTCACAACGGATGGCATAGCGGGAGGGACTGGATATGGCGCTAATGGGGAGTTTGCTGGAGAGATTGGCTGCCCGCCTGGAGCCTATGGAGGTGCTGGACACCCACACCCATCTGGTGGGAGACCGGCTTGGCGCTGCGGACTTTTGGGAGTTGGCCCATTATTTCTGGCTGTTCCGGGAGCTGCAGGCGGCCGGTTATCCCGCCCATGCGGAGGAATTGCCGGTGGAGGCGCGGGCAGAAGCCTTTATTGAAGCTCATCGGGCTTCCCGGCACACGATGATGAACAAGGCCCTCACCGTTATGCTCCGGGATTTGTACGGCATCGCACTGACAGATGATGCGGCCTCGGTGCTGGAGGCCGATGCGGTGGTGCGGGAATGCTCCCTCAAGCCGGGCTGGGCCCAGCAGGTAGCAGACCGTACCGGTGTCCGCCGGTACGTGGTAAACCACCCGGAGCATGCCCGGTTCGAGGGGATGCGGGAGGACGCCCTGCTGCTCCCGAGAATCGACGGCCGGCTGTCCTGTTGGGTGAATGAGCTGCTGCGCAGCGCGAACCGGAGCGCGACATACGAGCGGATAGCCGGTGAGCTGGAGTCACTGCTCAGCGGCTACCGGAAGATGGGCTGCCCGGGCATTATGACCACATTGCCGGGATTTGAAGCCGCCACCGGCAAGGAGTACCCGCTGGAAGGGGCAAACCGGGATGAATTGGTGGCGGTGATGCTCCATGCCATTTGCGGTACAGCATACCGGCATGAGCTGCTGGTCCAGCTGTTTGCAGGGGTGGAGCGGAGCTGGTGCAGCCAGCCCCTGCCTGTGAATGATCCCCGGCGGATTCTGAAGCTGGCGGGATTGTTCGACCGCTACGATAGCCCCTTCGAGCTGGTGGTGGCTTCGGAGCTGAACAATCTGGATGTGGTGCAGGCAGCCTGGACCTATCCCCATGTCCATACGGGTGGCATGTGGTGGTTCAACTTCCGGACCTCCACATATAAGCAGGTGATGCAGTATCGGCTGGAGGCGCTGCCAACCTTGAAGTCCTCGCTGGTGGCCTCCGATTCCCGCTGCATCGAGTGGACTTACGGCAAAATCTGGCTTGTCAAACGGGCGTTGACGGAATTTTTGGCGGAGCGTGTTGCAGCTGGCTGGCTGGAAGAGGCGGAAGCGGCGGCTGTAGCCCATGATTGGCTTTATGCCAGCGCAGCCCGCCGGTACGGTGTGGAGGAGAAGCGCTTCTAAGCGTCATCCGGGCGGGCTTGAAGTGCCGCCTGATGTTCCGCTGCCGGTTCCCGCCGCACCTTCTGTCAGAGAGGCTCCTCAAACCGGCTTTGCCGATTACGAGGCTTCCCTAACACATCCAGCCTGCGGCTCGGACCATGTTATTTGAGGGTAGCAGAAGGGAACTTTCCCTTATTCGGGGGTCAGGCGGGGAAAAGCTGCGATAAGGGAAGGGGAATTTCCGCTATTGCTGCTTTTTGCCGCCTTTCCCTCCGGTTTATCTGGAAATAGAGGAGGGCTGGCTTCCGTTATCTGCCCCCGCTAGGCCTTCTCAGACTAATAGGGGAAAGGAAGCTTCCCTTATCAAGCCACCGGGAATGCCAATTCAGCAGCCTAACAGCAACCTATGCTGCGTTATCGCCACACCGAGAGCCGGTGAAATTCACCGAAGGCCCTCAGGGGCAATACGATTTCTGGATAACGGAAGCTTACTTTCCGTTATTGTACCTGCAGGATGGCGGGCAGGCGGAATAGCGGAAGCACTTTTCCGCTATTGGGGTTTAGCGCCCGGGTAATGAGGACCGGACAGGGCTATAGCGGAAGATTGCTTCCGTTATAGCCCTTGCTCGTCCGGTCAGGCAACATATAGCGGAAATTCGTTTCCGCTATTGCCATTACCCTTCGGCTACGCAGCGGCCCTATCCGACATGCAGTGTCCATACCGGTACGCAGCCCCTATCGGACATGCAGTGTCGATATCGGAAGTCCTCTTCCGTTATGGATGCCGCCTCAACCAGTCTCTTCATCACCAGAGTACCTATCCATTCCGAAAGTTGGCTTGAAAAAGGAAGGAGTGAGCACTATGCAGCATAGAGAGGGAAAAGAGGAGCAGCCGGAGAGCAGCCCCATACAGCTGCCCGCACCGCCGGAACTGGCCGGTGTGGAGGCGATTTACCTGACGGACGGGCAGGGCCGGGAATTACCGGCCAATGCCTCCATGGAGATGACATTGGGAGATGCCGGATTTTTGCAAATGAGAGGCAGGTTAACCGGGGGAGAGGAGGTCACGCTGGACCCGGGAGGGGTTGTGTTTGTCATCTGCTCGGATGCGGTGTGCATAAGCAAGGACGGGCAGGTGCTGGCCCTCCGCGCCGGTGCGGCCCGGCTCTATGCCGAGGCGGAGAAGCCGGAGGGCGGCAAGCTCCGCACCCCCGATTTATGGATCATAGTCCAAGACCCCGGGGAGTTCCGCAAGCCATGGTTGATCTGCCATACCTCGCTGGAGCATCCGGTAATGGACATGGACATCGGCCAGCCTGCTGTGTTGGCTCCCGGTGATTCCCTGCCAAACATCGTTATTGAACCATTGGTCAATATCATGGCTTCCGTCACGCTGCTGTGGGAAGGCACCCCTGCAGGCATAAACACCATCCCCTGCTCCGTTCCTTCCATGGAGCGGCGCAAGCTCCAGCTTCCGGGGCATACCCGTGCAGGGGAGAAGGGGGCATACGAGCTTCGCCTGACTCTAACCACAGAGGCAGGACAAACTTATAATGATTCCTATTATTTCACAGTAATGGACGAAGAAGATATGCCACCCGGTCAAAGCCGGATTGCCTTTATGAACCAACAAGGGAAGCTGCGCTGCGTTCCGGATTACCGGGGCAACCGGATCCTGGATTTCTCCGGCGCCGGTTACCGGGGAGGCGGCGTCCAGCTGCCTGATGTGCAGACTATGGCTGTGGTGGAGCCGGCTCCGGGAGACGCTACGGCCCGCATCCAGGCGGCTATTGACGCGGTATCGCAGCTGCCGGCTGATGCCATGGGGCTCCGGGGCGCCGTGCTGCTTCGGAAGGGCTTCTATGACATTGCCGGTACACTGCTGGTGCATACCGGAGGTGTGGTGCTCCGCGGCGAGGGAAGCCATGCCGAAGGCACGGTGCTGCGGGCAACCGGAGCGGTCCGCCGGAATGTGCTGGAGATCGGTTCGGGAGCGGGACCGGCCATTCTTCCCGGTACAGAGCAGGACATTACGGACCTGTACGTTCCCTGCGGAGCCCGGACCTTCCGGGTGGCCGACGCTTCCCAATATAAGGCGGGGGATACGGTGCTGGTGCGGCGGGTGGGCAATGAACGCTGGCTTCACGAAATCGGCATGGATGCCATCTACATGCGGCCCGGAACCGACGGCTCCTCCACCAGGCAGTGGGAGCCCTTTGATCTGGATTTTGACCGGGTGATTACGGCTGTTAACGGCTGCATCATTACCGTGGATGTGCCCATTGCCAATGCTATTGAGCGCAAATGGGGCGGCGGACGGCTGTACAAATATACAGACGGGGAACGGATAGAGCAGGCAGGTGTGGAGAATATGCGGGTGGTTTCGGATTATGACCCTGCAGTTCTCAGCACGGTGATGGATAACGGGCGGACCTACCCGTATTATGCGGATGAGGAGCATGCCGAACGGTTTGTGGTGTTCAACAGTGTCAAGAATGGCTGGGCCCGGGATTTGGCAGGTTTCCACCTGTCGTATGCGCTGGTGCAGCTGGGGCGGTTCAGCAAGTGGATTACGGTTCAGGACTGCTTTGTATCCGACATGGTCAGCATTGTGACCGGCGGGCGGCGGTACAGCATCTATGTGCAGGGCCAGCAGCACCTAATCCAGCGGATTTATGCGGAGACCGCCCGGCATGCCTTCATTTACGACAGCGCTGTGGCGGGTCCTAACGTGGTGTTGGAAAGTGAGTCCTTCCGGGATTACAACACCAGCGAGCCCCATCACCGGTGGTCTGTGGGAGGGTTATTCGATCATGTGAAGGCGCCCGTTTCCATCCGGGACCGGGGTTGGCTGGGGAGCGGGCATGGCTGGTCCGGGGCCAATTATGTAAACTGGAACACGGAAGGCAAGCTGACCAGCCAGCAGCCGCCTACCGCCCAGAATTATGTGATCGGCCATGTCGGACCCAAGGTGCCTCCGCTGCTGCCGAATGCGTATGATCCCCGCCCCCGCCGGGACGCCTATTGGGAAAATCACGGCCAACATGTGGCAGCGCCTGCCAGTCTGTACAAGCAGCAGTTGGAGGAACGGCTGGGTCCCGAGGCAGTAGCTAACCTGGCTAAATGTCCGTATGGGGAAGCGGCAGCGGCTGGGGCCAGTATTGTATCTGGGGACTGCCATCACCCCTGTTAGCAAGCATAAATGGAAAGGACTGTATGGGAAGAAAAGGGAGTGCAGATCGGCCCTAATATATTGGAATCGTTCTTCCGATATATTTCAGGCACCGTAATTGTATGTGGAGGCCTGATGACCATGACAAAATTGCTTTCCATTAGAGTCCGACTGATTCTGCTTCTTCTGATTCCCTCGCTTATGTACGTGCTCACCAGCGTTTACCTGCTGAATCAGAACAAAAACGATACCGGCAGCCTGTCCACCTCGCTTTATGAGGTAACCAATAAAAGCACCTCGCTGGTGCTGAATGCCGACCGGGATATGTATCAGGCCCTAACCGCCTATCAGCTTCTGGTCTCCGGCGCATTAAGCGCCGACGAACGCACCCGGGAGCTGGATGCGCTGCAGGAGAATATTGACCAGACCAATGACCGGATCAAGCAGGCAACCGAAATTATGACCAGTCATAACCTTCTGGGTGAGAGCCACAGCAGCACCAACCAGTCCGTGGAGCAAAATTTGGCCGGTTTTCATACCCAATTTGATCAATGGGCACAAACGGCAAGGAGCGTGGCTCAATCCGCCCGGCTCCAAAGCGGGGCTATCAATGACGCCAAACATATGGCGGTCTTCGAGGAAGGCCGGGGACGGCTGAATGAAATAGGTGAAATTCTCGACGATTATGCCCACACCAGTATAAACACCATCCGTACAAGTAATGAAGAGATGGCCCGTATGGTCTATATCTGCGTCGGGATTATCGTGGTTATTCTGCTGGTGGCGGGCCTGGGTGTAATCCGGCACATCATGACCACCATCCGCAGAATTGCCGCCGTCACCCGGAATGTAGCGGCAGGGGATCTCCGCCATGAAGCGAGAAGCCGGTATGCCCGCGACGAGCTGGGACAGATCAACCAATCGGTCGACGTGATGGCGGTCAAGATGAAGGAGCTTATCGGCGTTATTGCTACCAACACCCAGTTTGTGCAGGACGCGTCCACTGAATTGTCCAGCTCCTCTAAGGAATCCGCCGCCGCTGCGGAGCATGTCGCTGCCAACATCCAGGAAATGACAGAGGATGTGGAGACACAAACCAGAAGCAGTGTGGAAACCAGCAAGGTTGTGGAGGAAATGTCCGTAGGCATCCAGCGGGTGGCCGAAAATGCCAGCGTCATGGCCGAGCAATCCTCCCTGACCTCGCATCATGCCCAAACCGGTACCCAGCTCTTGGAGCAGCTTCAGCTGCAGATCGGCAATATCCTGGGGGCAGTAAACCAACTGTCGGACAGCGTGCTGGCCTTGTCCCGCAAGTCCGATCAGATCGGCGAGATTGCCGACAGCATCACCACCTTCGCCAACCAGACCAATCTGCTATCCCTGAATGCTTCCATTGAAGCTGCACGGGCCGGGGAGCACGGAAGAGGGTTCAGCGTCGTCGCCAACGAAATCCGCAAGCTGGCCAGCCAGTCCATTGAATCTGCCGACGGCATCAACGGGCTGATTCAGGAAACCCGCCAGGAGATCGGACGTGTCTCCCACGCCATGGGCACCACCAAGGATGAAGCGGGAGCAGGCTCCCGGATGATGCAGGAGGTTAGCGCCAGCTTCCAGACCATTCTGCAGTCCGTCCAGGAAATGGTGGAGCAAATCCACGAAACCTCCGCCATTGCCCAAGAGATGTCGGCCAGCTCCGAGGAAATATCCGCTACCATGGAAACCGCTGTTACCGGCTCCGGCCATATCCTGATGAAGTCCCAGGGTGTGGCGGCTGCAACTGAGGAGCAGCTGGCCATGATGGAGAACATCGCGGCCTCCTCCGAGGAACTGATGGCCGTGGTGAAGGTCCTGAACGATTCCGTTGCTTATTTCAAAACCGCCTAACCCGAACACCCGCATCGAAGCCTTGGCTTCCGGCGCGGGTTTTTTATTTGCCCTTTTGCCCCTTTTGCCCAAAAGGGCATGCCCTTCCGGACGTTATCCCATCTGAAGCCGCAGGTTATGATGGATAGCAGATAAGCAGATTTACACATACGGAGGGATAGGACAGATGGCTAACCCAATATCCGCTGCCTGTTCCGGTTGCGGGTCTCATTATGATCCCCGTGTTTGCCAGCTTCATCTTCGATGAGGATACCATCGTCAAGTCCATGGGACTGGCGCTGGCCTTCGGAGTGCTGTTCGTTGCCCTGATCGTACATCTGACCCTTGTCCCCGCCCTGCAATCAAAAGTCAATGATTGGGGTAGGTTAAGAGTGGAAGGTCTGGGAAAGGGAGCTTACGATTTTCGGACAAATCGGAGGGATCAAGGATGAAATTGGAGCATAAAACAGCGGTGGTTACAGGGGCCGCTTCAGGTATGGGCAGGGCCATTGCGGAATTGTTTGCGGCGCAGGGCGCCAAGGTGGTGGTGGCGGATCTGAATATGGAGAAGATCTCCGCTGTAGTGGACGGTATCCGGAATGCCGGAGGGAAGGCGGAGGGCGTGGTAGCGGATGTGACCAAGGAAGAGGATATCGCCCGGATGATCGATACAGCGGTCCAAACCTTCGGGAGTGTAGATATTCTCGTCAATAATGCGGGCATCATGGACGGCTTCCGGATGATTGAGTCGGTGGAGGATGAGCTGTGGGAAAAGGTCCTGGCCGTAAACCTGACCGGTCCCATGCGCGCCATCCGCAAGGCCATCCCTCTTATGCTGGCCCAAAAAAGCGGCGTCATTATTAATGTGGGCTCATCGGCAAGCATCACCGGCGGCAAGGGCGGAGTGGCATACACCTCCTCCAAACACGGACTGGCGGGTTTGACCAAAAACGTCGGCTTCATGTACGCCAAATCCGGCATCCGCTGCAATGCCATTGCTCCCGGGGCGGTCAAAACCAACATCGCCATTACCGATCCGGATATGGCGGGGCTGCAGATCTTCCAGGAAAGCTACGGCACCCAGCGGTCGGAGCCGACGGACCCCATGAACATTGCAGCGGTGGCCCTGTTTTTGGCCTCGGAGGATTCCAAGTTTGTCAACGGTGCGATTCTTGCAGCAGACGGCGGTTGGACGGCTTATTAAGCAGGATGGTAAGAACCGCTGCAGATATTGTGGGACAGCCGCTCTATAGGGAGCGGCTGTTTTCGTGGGGGGCCGGCCCCTTCCGAAGGGAATTCCGGCAAGCTCTTTTCCCGAGAGGAGGAAGGGCCTTATAATGGGAGAAGGAGGGACGATCCTTTGAATAAAAAAACTCCGGGCCTGGACACCATCCACGACCTGTTCGCCACCAGACTTCCGATATTGATTTGGGTATCCATGGTTTATGTGGGGACGGTGATCCTGCAATTTCTGAATGAACCCCTGATCTTGCAGGCTTGTGTGTTTACCGGCTTGTTTACGGTTCATGTTTTGCTGCATTGGAATGTATACCGGGTCACCGCAAAACAATACTGGTTTTATTTTTCTATCCAGGCTGTGCTGATCTATCTGTGCGCCATTCTGATGCCGGGAGGCTACCAGGTGGTGCTCATCGGGCTCCTTCCGGTGATGATTGCCCAGAGTCTGGGCTTTTCCTTCCGGCTCAAGCGTATTCTGTTTGTTTCCGTCATCAGCCTTTTCCTGTTTTTTGATGCGGCCTTGACCATCCATGATACAGGTGAGCTGATCGTGTTTTTACCGCTTTTTGCGTTGATGCTGATTATCGTCATTGCGTACGGGATCTTATTCTTCCGCCAGGTCCAGGAGCGGCTGCGCATCCAGAGCTTCCTGCATGAGCTCGAGGAGGCCCATTCCAAGGTGGAGGAGCTGACCTTGTCCAATGAGCGGCAGCGGATGGCCCGGGATCTCCACGACACGCTGGCGCAGGGAGTGGCGGGGATGATCATGCAGCTGGAGGCTGCGGATGCCCACATGACCCAGGGGAACGGGGAGCGGGCCCAGGGGATTGTCAGACAAGCCCAGCAGCAGGCGCGGCGGACCTTGGCCGAAGCGCGGAGAGCGATTGATGACCTGCGGCGCAAATCCGGCCCCGATCTGGATTTTCGGGAAGCGGTGGCGGAGGAAGTGCGCCATTTCCGTGAGGCTACCGGAATTCCGGTCGAAGCGGAGGTGAAGCTCACACGGCCAATATCCGGACTTGTGATGGAGCACAGCCTGCATATGGTGAGGGAGGGCTTCACCAATATCGCCCGGCATGCCAGGGCCAGTGAGGTCCGGCTTGGGCTGTCCGACCGGAACGGTGTGCTGCAGATAGAAATTACGGACAACGGCAAAGGCTTTCAGGCGGCGGATATCGGCAAGGACGCAGGCCACTACGGTCTTCTGGGCATACGGGAGCGGGCCAGGCTGATGGGCGGGGACATGACGGTGTCCAGCACAGGAAAAGGAACGGCGATGCAGGTCACCATACCATTGGATGAAAGTGAGAAACCATGAGCCAGTACAATATAATGATTGTGGATGACCATTTGGTGGTCAGGGAAGGCTTGAAGCTGATTTTGGAAACGGGGGAGCAGTTCCGGATTGCCGGTGAGGCGGAGAATGGCCAGCAGGCCCTGGACCTGGTGGAAGCTGTTAACCCGGATGTGATCCTGATGGATCTGAACATGCCGGTGATGTCCGGCCTGCAGGCGATGGAGGAGCTGAAACGGAGGAATAACCCCACCCCGGTCATTATCCTCACCACCTACAACGAGGATGAGCTGATGATCAAGGGTTTGGCGCTGGGGGCCAAAGGGTACCTGCTGAAGGATACCGGCCGTGAAAATCTGTTCCGGAATATCGAATCGGCAGTACGCGGCGAAACGCTGCTGTCGGCGGATATTATGGAGCGTGTCATGAATGCCCGGATGCAGCAGCAGGAGGCGGCCAAACCCGCCGCGTCCGGCGCGGGACCCCTCAGCGAGCGGGAAACTTACATTCTTCAATGTGTGGCCCGGGGGTTTAAAAGCAAGGAAATCGCCTATGAGCTGGGGATTGCCGAACGGACGGTCAAGGCCCATCTGACCAGCATTTACAACAAGCTGGGGGTGGATTCCCGGCCGCAGGCGGTAGCCCTGGCCCTCGAGCGGGGAATCTTACAGAATTAGACTGGAAGCAGCCTGCCGCGGGCTGCTTTTTTTCATGGCTTCATTTTCCTCTTGCACACGAATGTGCGTTCGTGTATATAATAAGAACATATATTCTCTATCCGAAGCAGAAGCCGCATTGCGGAAATTGGGGAGGCGAACATCATTGTGCAGCAAGCAGCAGAAGACCGCACCATATTCCTCATTGACGCCCAATCCTTCTATGCCAGCGTGGAAAAGACGGGAAGGCCCGAGCTGGCCGGCTGCCCGGTAGCCATCGGCGATCCCGAGCGCCCGTCAGGGATTATTCTGGCCGCATGTCCTGTCGCCAAGAAGAAGGGGGTGACCACGGCGGAGCGGATCAACCAGGCCCGGAGCAAATGCCCGGAGCTGGTGGTGATCCGTCCCCGGATGCAC
Organism: Paenibacillus mesotrionivorans; assembly: GCF_046098205.1. Taxonomy (NCBI): domain Bacteria; kingdom Bacillati; phylum Bacillota; class Bacilli; order Caryophanales; family Paenibacillaceae; genus Paenibacillus; species Paenibacillus mesotrionivorans. Next base: position 37,264 of record NZ_JBJURJ010000020.1, read on the forward strand.
CGGTACATCCAGGTATCCCTATTGCTCACCGGGATTTTCGAATGCTACACGGATCAGGTGGAGCCGTATTCCATCGACGAGCAGTTTCTCGACGTAACGGGCTCCTTGGCCCTGTTCGGCTCCGCCGAGTCCTTGGCCCGGGAGATTCAAACCCGCATCCTGCTGTCTACAGGCGTGTGGTGCCGGGTGGGCATCGGCCCGACGAAGATCCTGGCCAAGATGGCCACGGACAACTTCGCCAAGCGCAACCCCGAAGGGCTGTTCCGGCTGGATGCCGCCAATCTGGAGGAGGCGCTGTGGCCCCTGCCGGTCCACCATATGTTTATGACCGCCTCCCGGATGACACGGCATTTTATGAGGATGGGCCTTCCTTTGATCGGGGATATCGCCCGGTTGGAGCTGGCGGACTTCAAACGCCGGCTGCGCAGCGAAATGGGCAAACAAAGCGACATCCAGGCGGAGTATTATTGGCAGACGGCCCGGGGCATCGATCCGAGCCCTGTGGTGCCCAGCATCCGCAAGCCGCTGAAGGGCATCAGCCACGGCAAGGCACTGCGGGCCAGCCTGTATAAGAACCGCGAGGATATCGAGGTGGTGCTGCTGGAGCTGGTTGTGGAGGTGTGCCGCAGAGCCCGGCAGCATGGGCAGATGGGGCGGGTCATTGCGGTTGGCGCGGTGGAAACGGACGGGGAGCGCAGCGGCGGCTTCCAACGGCAGATGACACTGCCCCAGCCCACCTCGCTGACCCATGAGACGGCGGAGGCGGTGCTGGCGCTGTTCCGGCGGCATTGGGGCGGTTTGCCGGTGACCAGGCTCATGGTGATGCTCATGGACCTGTCGCCGGATGATACGGATCAATTGACGCTGTTCGCCGACCGCACCCGCCTGTACCGTCTGGAGCGGACGCTGGACACCATTAAGGACCAATACGGCAGCGCCGCCATTGTGCGGGCCTCCTCCTTCCTGGACAGTGGAGTAGCCAAGGAGCGGGCGGAGCAGATCGGGGGTCATTACCGATGAGCCGGCTGGACGGAAATGAAAGGTGGAATTCGAAAATGCTGTTGACCGAGCATCAGGAGCAGTATGACCGGCGCCATGAGCCGGCGGGGACCCGGCCTACCGCTGAGGAGTTCACCCTTGTGCGGGATTCGGTGGTGCTGAAGAACATGCAGATTATGGTGGAGCGCAGCCTGGAGGAGATCGGCCTGTCCTCCCACCTCTTCAAGAAGCTGTACACCGCCGTCACCCAGCTGGTGCTGAACCGGATCAGCCGGGAGCTGTATGCGCTGCAGCGGGAGATGAAGAAGCGGAACCTGAGGATGACCACCGACGAGCAGGCGGATAACGTGCTGTATTACCGCTTCATCTGCAGAGGCTACGAGGACCGCTTCGGAATCATGCGGGAGGCCCTGCGGGCGGAGATCAGCGTCCGGCTGGGCGCTATGGTAACGGAGCTTTTGTCGGAGCTTAAACAGAAGGCGGATTGAAGGACAGTTATTCGCCAAAATCATAGCCGGCCCTTAATGGATCGCTCCAATCGACAGTGGTTCTTCCGCTGCCGCTCCCCTTACACTGAAGGTGTTAACATGCAACCTGAAGGGAGATAAGGGAGGATGGACAAGAAGCATGATTTGCTCCGCTTTAAGCCGGCGGTCCTTCTGCACGGTGCCGACTATAATCCTGAGCAGTGGCTGGATGAACCGGAGGTGCTGCAGGAGGATATCCGGCTCATGTGCCAGGCGTCCTGCAATGTGATGGCCGTGGGCATCTTCGCCTGGGCGGCACTGGAGCGGGAGGAGGGTGTTTTCACCTTCGGCTGGCTGGATGAGACCCTGGACCGGCTGGCGGCAGGCGGTCTGAAGGTTTGGCTGGCCACCCCCAGCGGGGCCAGACCCCCCTGGCTCGCGGCCCACTATCCCGAGGTGATGCGGGTGGGCCCGGACCGGGTGCGCCGTTTATTCGGCATACGCCACAACCATTGCTACACCTCACCGGTATACCGGCAAAAGGTTACGGAGATCAACGGACGGCTGGCGGAGCGTTATGCCCGGCATCCGGCGGTCTTGGGCTGGCATGTTTCCAACGAATACGGCGGGGAATGCCACTGCACTCTGTGTCAGGATGAGTTCCGCCTTTGGCTGCAGAACCGCTACGGCTCTTTGGATGCTCTCAACAAAGCATGGTGGACTGCCTTCTGGTCCCGCACCTACACGGATTGGCATCAGATCGAATCTCCGGCTCCCCACGGCGAGCACATCCTGCACGGGATGAATCTGGATTGGCGGCGGTTTGTTACCGACCGTACCGTGGATTTCTGCCTCCACGAAATGGCACCGCTGCGCAGGGCCAATCCGGAGCTGCCTGTCACCACCAATATGATGGGGCTGTATGACGGTCTGGATTACCGCCGGTTTGTACCGCATTTGGACGTTCTCTCCTGGGACTCCTATCCCGCCTGGCACGAAAAAATGGATGACAGTGAAGCGGCGCTGGCTGTTTCCTTCCAGCATGACCTGTTCCGTTCCATGAAGGGCAGGCCTTTTGTGCTCATGGAAAGCACCCCCAGCACCACCAACTGGCAGCCCGCAAGCAAGCTCAAGCGGCCGGGCTTGCACCGTTTGTCTTCCCTTCAAGCAGTCGCCCACGGCGCTGATGCGGTGCAATATTTCCAGTGGCGGAAAAGCCGGGGCGCCAGCGAGAAATTCCACGGCGCTGTTGTGGACCATGCCGGCCGCGAGGACACCCGTGTGTTTCGCGAGGTGGCGGAGCTGGGTGCGGCGCTGAAGCGTCTGGCGGCAGTGACAGGGTCCGGTACGGAGGCGAAAGCTGCCATTCTGTTCGATTGGGACAATAAGTGGGCGGTGGAGAATGCCCAGGGGCCCCGCAATGGCGGCTTGCATTACGAGGAGACCCTGTATGCCCACTACCGTCCGTTCTGGCAGCATGGAGTTGCCGTGGATGTGGCGGGAGCCGGCTCCGATTTCTCCGCTTACCGGCTGGTTGTGGCCCCTATGATCTATCTGTGCCGGGAAGAAACAGCCGCGAAGCTGGAGCGCTTCGTGGAATCGGGGGGCATCCTGGTAGTCACCTATTGGTCCGGCATCGTTGGGGAATCCGACCTGTGCCACACGGGAGGGTTTCCCGGTCCTCTGCGGAGGCTCCTCGGTATATGGGCGGAGGAGATCGACGGGCTGCAGGATGGGGAGACCAATAGGATTTCACTGCTGGACGGCAACGGACTTGGACTTTCCGGGGAATACGCCTGCTCCGAGCTGTGCGAGCGGATCCACCCGGAAGGGGCGGAGACGCTGGCCGTCTATAAGGAGGATTTCTATGCGGGCATGCCGGCGCTGACGGTGAACCTGCGGGGACAAGGCAAGGCGTATTATCTGGCGGCCCGTATGGAGGCGGCTTTCCATGAAGCATTTTATGCCTCGCTGATCAATAACGCAGGACTGCGCCGCGCCACAGGCACCCGTCTGCCGGATGGCGTCACCGCCCAGATACGCGTCAACGGGCCCGAGGAATATGTATTCCTGCTGAACTTCAACAAGGAGCAGCTGCAGGTGATGCTGGCAGGCCCTGCCTGCCGCGACGCCGAGACGGGTATGGCGGTGGAGGAGGGAACGCTCTGGCTGGACGGCTATGGGGCCCGGGTCCTCAGCCGGGCCAGATGCCTCTAAGGGAACTGAGAGACCCCTACCGGGGAAAAAACGGCTGGCTCCCGCGGTAACGGAAGCCAAAACACCCCCAACCATATCCAGGTTGGGGGTTCGTTTGCAACGGTCAAAGGCGGCGTGGGTTTGGTTCTATAAGGCACATCACTTCAAGCTTTGCGCCTTCAGCCAGGTATCCAGCTGCTTCTGCTGCTCGGCAATGAACTTATCGATGCCCGCGTTTTTCTGGGCTTCGATATACTTGGGCAAATAGACGTTGGGGTCGACGGAGCCGGACTGCAGTGCCTTGGCAAATTCCTGGGTTACTGCGGTCAGGTTGGCCATTTCGGTTTTGACGGGCTCGTTATTGAATTTATAGCCGAAAACCGGCGGGCGTTTGGCGGACATGTTCAGCTCCTGTGTTTTGGTCCAGGTGTCGGGAGCCTGCCCTTCCTTCAGGTAGCTGATCAGGGAATTGCCCATAACCCACGCTTCCGCACTATAGCCGCTTTTCTCGATTTTTTTGATCGTATTCTGACCGACCACTTGATAATGCTTTCCTTCGATTCCGTAGGAGAGCATGTTCATCAGCGCCGGATCGGTATTGACCAGCTCCAGTAATTGAAGCGCTTTCTCAGGATGCTTGGATTTGCGGTTGATGGCCGTCATGGTGTCCAATACACCGGTAAATTCCGGTTCGGATATGCGGACATAGACCACTTCGTTGTTGCCGAATTTGGCGAACTCCTCCACTTCCCCGCCGGGTTTCATCACCGTATCCCAGCCTACGGCTACCTTTCCGGTCTTACGCAAATCCGGCAGGGTGGTCAATGTGGCATCATCGGTATAAATATACCCCTTCTCGTACCAGCGGCGCTGGCGTTCGATGAACGATTTGTATTCCGGTGATTCCACGGTATTGACGATCTTGTAATTGGGGTCATTGACGCGGAAGCCTTCCCGTGCAAACCCCCACAGCTTGCCGTAATCGAACATGTTGGTGGAACCGGCAATGGGGATAATGCCCGGCTCATTGGCCTTGATGATTTCCAGCACCGGCTCAATGTCGGCCTGCGTTTTAATTTTGGAGACATCGATCTTGTATTTGTCAATAAACCGTTTCTGTATGATAAAACCCTCCGCTTTGGCGGCAACCTGATAGTTGGGAACGGCCCATATCTTGCCTGCCAACATGGTATCCGTCCAGGCCAGCTCAGGCATGGCCGCTTTAAGCTTAGGTGTTTTCTCCAGAAGCGTATCCAGATCCAGATAAGCCCCTTTCAGCACACGGTTGGTATAATCACCGCCGCCCCATCTTGCCGTCCACGCCAGGTCGAAGCTTTCGCCTGCAGCCAGCATGGTGTTCATTTTCTGGCCATAGGCCGACTCGATAATGGGCATCAGCTTGACCGTGGCGTTGATCTTCGGCTGGATATAGGCATTGACGGCGTTCTGTACGGCCGGAAGATCGGTAGGCATTTCATAAACGATGTAGTACCAGGTAAGCTCTACCGGCTTTTCCTCCACTTTGGTTGATGAGGCGGGAGAGGGGCTGCTGCTGTTTTCCTGGGTACAAGCGGTGGCAGCCAGCATCACAGCCAGGCAGAGCATGATGGTGCGGATCATTGCAAAACTCCATTTTTTCATCTGATGACCTCCCTTAGGGAATCGGTGCTTTGTTTGGTCAGCCCTTCAAGGAGCCGACGGTTAACCCTTGCACGAAATAACGCTGGAACATCGGGAAGATAAACATCATCGGTCCGACAGCGAGAATGGCCATGGCCATGCGGGCAGACAAGGTCGGGAAATTGCTGGTGTCCACATCGACGAAACGGACAAAGTCGCTGTTGGAGGTCAAGTAATTGATATTCTCCATCATACGTACCAGCAGAAGCTGAATGGGGACGAGCTTTTCATTATTGATGTAGAGGAGCGCCGGAAACCAGGAATTCCAATACCCGAAGGATATGAACAGCCCGAGTGTGGCCAACGCCGGTGTGGACAGCGGCAGGATGATCCTGAAGAATATCCGCAGCTCTCGCGCTCCGTCTACCTTGGCCGACTCAATGATCTCCGGAGGCAGCTTGACCAGGAAGCCGCGCATAATGAGAATATTGAAGGGACTGACGAGAGTAGGGACAATCAGCACCCAGATGGTGTCGCTGAGATGCAGGTATTGCGTAATCAGAATATACGAGGGTACCAGACCGCCATTAAACAGCATGGTAAAAAAGATAAAGAAGGTGGCGTACGGGCCATATGCAAAATTGCGGCGGGAGATCACGTAGCCCAGCATAGCTGTAATCAAAAGAGCCAGGACGGTACCGCAAACGGTAACAAAGGCTGTAACTCCATAAGCCCGCAGCAAAACCAGCGGAGACTCGAAAATATAGCTGTAAGCCTTGGTTGTAAACACCTTGGGAATAAAGCTGTACCCAAACTCTGTAATGGCGGTTTCCTCTGTGAAGGAAACGGCAATAACAAGCAGCAGCGGAGCAATCATGCAGATAGCCAGTGCGATGAACAGCGCGTGAATCAGGAATTCTACCGGTTTGAAGGATTTTTTGGGATGACCGGCGGATGTGTTCACAGGTATCCTCCTTTCTGGAAGTTTACCAAAGCGAATTTTCATCATTGATTTTGCGGACGACGGAGTTGGCTGCCACTACCAGCACCAGTCCTACAAAGGATTGGAACAGTCCTACTGCGGAGGACATGCCGATATCGCCCAGATCAATTAACGCCCGGTAAACATACGTATCGATGATATCGGTGGTGGAGAAGGTAAGCCCGGAATTCTGCGGGATGAAATAATGAAGCCCGAAATCACCTCGGAAGATATTGCCGATGGACAAAATAATCAGCACCGCGATTAAGGAGGAAATCATCGGAATCGTAATGCGCGTCGCCATTTGCCACCTGCTGGCCCCGTCCATGCGGGCGGCCTCATAATACTCCTGATTAATCCCGACAATTCCGGCGAAATACACCAGAGTGGAAAACCCGATGTTTTTCCATAGCTGCACCACATTCAGAATATAGGGCCATACCTTGGCCTCCAGATACCACTTATGCTGGGCAATTCCGAACACATCCAGAGCGCGGTTTAAGAATCCCAGCTGGTGGTCCAAAAAGGCATAGGTCAAATAGCTGACGACGACCCATGACAGAAAATAAGGGATGAAGAGAGGCGTCTGGTAAACCTTCAGCCATTTCTTTCCGATCTCATTGAGCAGAATGGCCAACGCCAGTGCAGAGAAGGTCGTCAGGATCAAATAGCCGGATTCATACAGCAGGGTATTTCTCGTAATCCGCCAGGCATGGTTGGACACGAAGAAAAACTCGAAGTTTTTGAGGCCGACCCATTGGCTTCCCCAAATTCCCAGATCGTAGCGGAAATCCTTAAAGGCAATAACAACCCCGAACATGGGCAGATACGCAAAGATAAAAAGCAGGAGCCCGCCCGGCAGAAACAAGAGCAGCAGCTCGGCGTTTTGCTTGATCCGGGTCCAATGGGATTTCTTCTTAACCAGAGCCTTTTTCCTGATCAGGGATTTCTTCTTGAATATCAATTCGGGCATGATAAAGTAATCACCTCCTGTCCGTTGCATGTTCCGCTTTACACACCGATCATGTCATAGGGCTGCCGCCCGAAGCTACTGTGATTACCGCCAATCGGTTGTTATGCGACTATGTAATTTGCGACTCGCTGCACTTCCGAAAAAAATCGCCCTGGTCTCTCCTTCACGGGGAGGATCAAAGCGATGGTTCATTCATTTGATGTTGTTTTTGAGGCGGTACTCCTTGGGAGTGACACCAAATTTTTTCTTGAAGAGCTTGAAGAAGGTGCTTTCGTTGGAATAGCCCACCAGCTCCATAATTTCCTTAATGCTGTAGCTTTTGGTTTCCAGATAATGAAGGGCGCTGTTCAATCTCACTTCATTGATATATTCGCCGACGGACATCATCTCGTTTTGCCTGAACATACGGCCGATGTAGGCCGGTGTCATTCTGAGCATGGAAGCGACGCTTTGCAGGCTGTAGCCCATGTCCGTGTAATTCAGCTCTATAGCTTCCTTGATGGCATCGATGAGGACATCGTTTTTGTCCTGCTCCGAATGCTTCAGCTGGTCATGAAGATCCCGGCAGGTCTGCAGCAGCAGCTCCAAAATCTCGGTCATGGTTTCCTGCTCCAGGACCCGCTGGCTTAAGGTGCTCAGGTCGATCCGGAGGGTGGTTACGCGGTTTTTGTTCAGCTCGCGCACGGTGGCTTTGATGACATCCACCACATGCAGCAGCCCATGCACAATATGGTCGTAATGGTAGGCGGATATATAATGCAGCAATTGACCAACGGCGTTTTCCATAAGGGGAAGATCGTTGGTTTTGATGCCCTCCGCAAGCTTCTTATCCAGCTCTGCGGAACCGATATATTCGACTTGCTCCATGTTGGATGCCACCCGTTCCGGAGTGATCAAGGCTTTCCTGCCAAAAAGCAGCTTATAGGTGGAAATCTGCAATGTTTTGTTGTAGTGGAGAGCAATATTTCCGTATCCCTGAAACGTTCCGCTAACGGCAATGGATAAGCTTAGCTTGTAATAGCGCCAGACAATCTCCTGGATGGTTTCCATCAGCCCGGGCAGTTCCTCACCTTGGGCATTCTCTGCAGAAATGCCACTGACCAGCAGAACCAAATGATCGTTCCGGGTGTCAACCGTCTCGCAGAGGAAGGAACGGGCGGTTACCGATTCCTCGGCAATATTGGAGATGGCAAAGCTGTACATGGCTTTTTCACGTGGTGATGTATTTTCGGCAAATTTGCGGTAATCGTCGATTTTGACAATAGCCACAAGAAAGCCTCCCTGAAGATCAAGGCGCAGCCCGTTCTGCCGGATGCATTCCGTCCATTCCTCAGCGGAAAGCAGGGAGCTGTCCAGCAGCAATCTTCTCATGTGGTAGTTTTTGGCTATGGTCCGCTGTCTGTTCTGTTCATATAAGGCTCCCCCCAGCCTTTTGGCCATAGAGCTGTACACACTGCTTACATAGGTGAGTTCATCCTGCTCCGGCTGTGGGGGTGAATCATCATGCTCCAGATGGCTGCGGATCTGCTTCAGCATAATGTCCACCGGCCTGTATAGCTTATGGGAAATGTAGATGGAAGCGCCAATAGACAGAATGAAGAAGCACAGAATGACCATGACGGAGGTCACCCTCATCTCATAGATGCCGCCCAGGACGGCATTGTAGGGCTGGATGCTCACCACTTTCCAATGGTTGATGCCCATATCCATAAAACTGACCACATACTTTTTTCCGCCGATCTCACGGGAGAAGAAGCTGAAGCTTTCCTGCCCGCCGCCGCTTTTGTCGGCAATGGTCTGGCGCAGCAGATTCACTTCCGGGATATTCTCTTGATTGCCCGAAATAATAATCTGTCCGGCTTCATCGATAATGAACACGCTGGATTGCTGGGGGGCGGCGAAATCATTGACAATTTTCAGATTGTCAAAGATCCACTGCGGCTTAATATTCAAAACGAGAACGCTTTCATTTTCGTTGTCATCGTAATAAGACTCGTACATGATATAGGAGAAAAAATCAACCCGATGAGCCTCACCGCTGAAATTCATCGGAATCAATTCCATGCGCGGCTGCTTCTCTTTGGATTTCAAAAGCTGGACCAGCCGGTCCAGAGGCGGATTGCTTCCGGAGCTGTACGAAAGCTGCCCTGCCGTATAGGCCTTGCCGTTATGGCCGTTATAAATCAGGATGGAATGCAGAAAGGAGGAAGAGATATAGCTTTTTTGCAGCCGCTGTGTGGAGCGGATGACATCCATATCACCCGGGTTGAGCATCAGCGGCGCAATTTCCATATCCGAATAAAGCGTCACCGCCAGGTTATTGATAATCTCATTCATGTAGGACAAATTGCGGTTAATCTGGTTCATGACCTTGCGGTTGGCCTCTTCCTGCATGTGCAGCACCCGGGTCTCCGAGCTGTAGTGAAGCACAGTGGATGAGAAAAGCAGAATGATGACGATGATGCATGAGATGGACAGCAGAATGCGCAGCAAGTATTTTTTGGATTTGTACGTTTCGATTACCTTCACATCCACCCCTCCTCCACCTTAAAGAATGCCATAGAATGGGATGCCGCTCTACTGTTTTTTTTGCGGAAAGCTTTGATTTGCGGAAGGAACCCCTGACGGAATGCAGCTATTCATAAAACGGACAGCGGCTGAAACAGGATTTTACATAAAATACAGTCTTGTCCTCACACCGCTTCTGTTACGATGTTAAGGGACGGAGCCAGCCGGTCTGTCGGAAAGGAGGATACGGGTTTTTCGCGGAGGGATGGGATGCCGCAATTTTAAAACAGGGGAGATGAGGCAATAATGCGAAAGGACAAAAAAGGAAGGCCAGGCTTATCCGGGATTTTGCTGTTCATGATGCTATTCGCAACTGTGTTTCCGGCAACGGGAGTTTTTGCTGCAACGCTAAATGTAACCGCTTACGGGGCAAATGGCAGTGATGGTAACGACGATGCCGCAGCCATTAACAGCACCATCCTTGCGGCCGCTGCCGGGGATACCGTATATTTGCCCACCGGCACTTATTATGTTTCCACTTCCATTATTCTCAAGTCCGGAGTCAAGCTGGAAGGCCAAAGCAGGGACACCACGGTTATCAAGTTTAACGGTACCTCGGATGCGCCCATTATCAATTTAACCGGCAAAAGCGATGTGGAGATTACCGGGCTGACCCTGGACGGGAACGGCAGCCCCTATGTGACCAGAGGAATTGTGGGAGAACCGGCCGCGGGTGCCAATATCCACCATAACCGGATCCGGGGATTGGCCCAGACAACCGGCTTCGGCCCCTTCGGTATTTTGTTCTCGGGCTCCGACGATGTGGAAATCACCGACAATGATTTTCAGAACATCGGCGTAAACTCGGTATGGGGCGGCGCCATTCGCGTAGGCTGGGGCTCGGACCATCCGCAGATCCTGCGCAATACCATTGCCAATACCGGCCGCGGCGGCATCTTCCTGAACGACGGCCTGACCGGGGCGGTGATTCGGGAAAATACCATTACGGGCTCCGGAGTACACAGCCACGGGTTATCCATCGAGCTTCATACCGGCGTCAATGAATCCGTTATTGAGGACAATGTGGTGGATCATTGGATCAGTGTGGTCATTTCGGATTACAATGCCATCCGCCGCAATACGGTACGGGCCACGGACGGCACCTACAAGTCGTACGGTCTTGAAATCTCCTCAGGCAATTCCGTGGTGACGGACAACTGGGTGGACGGCGGGCAGCATCTGGGGATCTCCTCCTCGCCCGCCCGGGACTATACCTATTACGGCTACAACCGGTTTGAGGATATGATTCAATGGGGGATGCAGTTCCAGGGTGTCAGCTCCACTGTGCTGAACAATCATCAATATTTCTATAAGAATCAATTCCTGAACACGGATAAGGATAACACACTGGCCGTGTACGGCGGTCACGCCGGATATGGGGTCAGACTGCATGGTTACTCCACCAATATCACCTTCGACAGCAACGTCATCAGCGGTAATGAACGGTACGGCATCAATATTACGGACACCCTGCCCGGTATCGACAAAATCAGCTTCATTAATAATACGATTACCAATAACGGTCTGGAGACCATCGATTATTATCCGCCCAGCGCCGGGCATTTGGAATGGAGCGGCAACACCGTCTCCGGCAACGGTACGGACATTCAGCTCACCTCCCGCGGCTTCGGCAATCAGAAGCCAACGGCAAACTTTGCGGGACCCGTCTCCATCCAATTGGGGCAGACCGCCTCCTTCACCAATACCTCTACGGACGCAGACGGTACTGTCTCCCATTATTTATGGGATTTCGGCGAAGGCATCCCGGCAACGGCGGTGAATCCCACACACCTCTACCAAAAACCCGGGACCTACCGGGTGACGCTGATGGCTACGGATAATGAAGGAAGATCCAGCATCAAGGAGCAGCTGATCCAGGTATATGAAGGAGCTCCGGACACACAAGCGCCGTCGGCGCCTTCCGGACTGGCCTCCCCCTGGAAGACGGATACGGCTGTTGGACTGGTTTGGAATCCGTCCACAGATAATTTCGCCGTGGCGGGGTACGACATTTATGCCAACGGCAGCCAGATCGGCTTCACCGGAGGAGCTGTTACCTCCTATACGGCGGCAGGCCTGCTGCCGGAAACGGTTTATAACTTTAGTGTGAAGGCAAGGGACGCGGCCCATAATGTTTCCGCCGCCAGCAACACGCTCACCGTAACAACCAACGAACCTCCGGGTGGCGGAACGGGAAGCATTATCCGCGAATATTGGAGCAATGTTTCCGGCACCGTCATGTCCTCCATACCGGTCCATACTGCACCTACCGGCACCCAAACCCTGACGAGCCTGGAGGGGCCCTCCAACTGGGGGGATAACTACGGGGCGCGGATCCGCGGGTACATTACACCGGATATTACAGGAGCCTATACCTTCCGCATCGCCAGCGATGACAAAAGCGAGCTGTGGCTCAGCAGCAGCAACAATCCGGCAGGCAAGGTGCTGATCGCCAGTGTAGGGGACTGGACCAATCCCCGGGAATGGAATAAGTACCCTTCCCAGCAGTCCTCTCCTGTTACGTTGACAGGCGGGCAAGCCTATTATGTGGAGGTGCTGCACAAGGAGGGCCATAGCGGGGATCATGTGGCTGTTGGCTGGACAGGACCGGGTATCGAATCCATTGCGGTTGTTTCGGGCGGTTACTTGACGCCCTATGGCGGCGGGAGCGGCAATCCCGATCCGGCGGATACGCAGCCGCCTACAGCACCCGCGAATCTGACGGCACCGTCCAAAACCAGTGTGAGCGTGAGTCTAAGCTGGACGGCCTCGACGGACAATGTGGGGGTAACGGGCTACAACATCTATAAGGGCGGGGTATTGGAAGGAAGCACGGCAGGCACCGCCTACACGGCAACAGGGCTTAGCGCCAATACGGCCTACAGCTTTACGGTGAAGGCCAAGGATGCGGCCAACAATGAATCGGCGGCCAGCAATACACTGAGTGTGACTACGGCAGTGTATGGCGGCCCCGGCGGAGGAGGAACAGGCACGATCGTCCGGGAATATTGGACGGGAGTGGGAGGCGAAACCATCGCGGAAGTCCCCCTGGGCACCCCGCCTACCGGAACCTCCATCCTCACCAGCCTGGAGGGACCGTCCAACTTTGGCAACAGCTATGCCACCCGGATCCGGGGGTATATCACGCCCGCTGTGAGCGGCGACTACACCTTCTACATTGCCAGCGACAATGCAGGCGAGCTGTGGCTGAGCCCGGACAGCAATCCGGCGAATAAATCGCGGATCGCTTACGTCTCCACCTGGTCGGGGTACCGGGACTGGACAGGGAACGCCACGCAGAAGTCGGTAACCCTCTCTTTGACGGCAGGGCAGGCGTATTACGTGGAAGTGCTGCACAAGGAAAAATCAAGCAGCGACCATTTGTCGGTGGGCTGGACGGGACCGGGCATCTCCGCAATTACGGTCATTGACGGCAGTTATTTGTCTCCCTATCCAACTGAAGGAGGTGGAAATGAATGAGCAATGCAATCCGTAAGATTTGCTCACTGCCTGTGCTGCTTGCGCTGGTTCTGGCGATTCCGATGTTTCCGGCAGCCTCAGTCCAGGCGGCATCTACCCATGATGTCACTCTGTACGGCGCCAACGGAGGGGATGCAACAGATGACCGGGCTTCCATTCAAAGCGCCATCAATGCGGCTTCTACCGGCGATACGGTATATTTTCCAGCGGGTACCTATTATATTTCCAATAAGCTGATGGGCAAGTCGGGGGTCAGACTCCAGGGGGAGGCACAGAACACAGCCATCATCAAGGCGGCAACGGGAAGCGGATCGCAGTTCGCCGGCTTGAAGGTGGAGGCCACCATGCTGAATCTGAACAATATCAGCAATATGGACATTTCCGAGCTGACGTTTGATGCCAACAGCAACAATGCCGTCACCTCCGCCATTTGGGGGGAGCCGGGCATCGGGCACAAAATCCACCGCATTAAGGTGAAGGATATTACCCAATCTACCGGTTTCGGTCCCTTCGGCATCCTGTTCTCCGGTACGCCGGATGTGGAAATTACCGACAGCGAATTTACCAATATCGGCACCCAATCCATGTGGGGAGGGGCTATCCGCGTAGGCTGGGGCTCCCACAACGCCAAAATTTTAAACAATACGATCCATAATATGGGCCGTGGCGGCATCTTCGTCAACGACGGCTCAACCGGGGCCGTGATCAAGCATAATGTCATTTCGGGGTCCTCCGATTTTATATCGGGCTATGGCTTCGGCATCGAGGTTCATACAGATTGCAATTATACGATTATCGAAGACAACGTCATGGATCACTGGTTGAGTGTGGTCAGATCCCAATATACCTCCATCCGCCGCAACTACGTGGGCACCTCTAACGGCACCTACAAATCCTACGGCCTGGAGGTATCGGCAGCCCCGACCATTGTAACGGATAATGTGGTGGACGGCGGCCAGCATAACGGTATTTCCATGTCGCCGGGCAACGGGCAGCATATTTTTGCCTACAATACCATCCAGAATATGATTCAATGGGGCATGCAGCTTCATGGTGACGGTACTCCGGCGCCCAACCAGTACCTGTATTTCTACAAGAATGTATGGAAAAATACGGACAAGGACAACCCTATCGCCGTCTATCCTGGTACGGCGGGCAATGCCATCCGGATCAACGGCAAAACCACGGATACCACCTTTGACAGCAATCAGATCATCAATAATGACCGCTTGGGCATTCAGATTACCGGCGCAGCGGGTGTAGACCGGCTGAGCTTCGTGAACAACACCATTACAGGCAACGGGGGGTTATCGGTGGACCCCTATCCGGCTGCTGCTCTGGATCTGGAATGGAGCGGAAACACGGTGAGCGGAAACGGCTCCAATGTGCAGCTGACCTCCCGTGGCTTCAGCAATGCCAAGCCTACAGCCAGCTTTACTGCCAGCAGACTGATTGTGCCCCTGGGGCAAGCGGTCACCTTCACCAATACCTCCACCGATCCGGGCGGCTCCATTGTCCATAATCTGTGGGATTTCGGAGAGGGGGTTCCCAATACCACGGCCAGCCCCACCTATACCTATGAAAAGGCAGGCACCTATAAGGTCAAGCTGCTGGTAACCGACAACGGCGGCAGAATGCATCTGTCGGAGCAGACCATTGTGGTGGATGCCGGTCCTGCGGATACCCAGGCTCCCACCTCCCCCACCGGACTGGTGCTGCTGGCCAAAACGGACACCACTGCGCGGTTATCCTGGAACCCCTCTACAGATAATGTAGGAGTGGCCGGCTACAATATATATAAGAATGGTGTGCTGGAAGGCGCCACTGGCGGAGCCGGAGCAACAGAATACCTGGCTGCCGGACTTACACCCAATACTGCTTACAGTTTCACCGTTAAAGCCAAGGATGGAACGGGCAACCTGTCGGCTGCAAGCAATGCGCTGAATGTCACCACCAACGCTCCTGACACGGAGCCTCCGTCAGTGCCGGTCAATCTGTCGTTGTCCTATAAGACAGACACCTCGGCCAAATTGACCTGGGCCGCATCAACGGACAACGTGGGTGTGACGGGTTATGATGTGTTCCGCAATGGAACATTGGCTGGCTCCACGCTGGGTGCCGGGGCTACGGAATTTATGGCAACCGGGCTTACTGCAGGGAGTACGTACAGCTTTACGGTCAAGGCCAAGGACGTGAAGAACAATTTCTCTGCGGCCAGCAACGGGCTAAGCGTCACCACTTACGGAGCCCAGGAAATTAAGTATGCCAGCGATTTGAGCTGGGTGTCCGCCACTGCGGGTTTTGGGGCGGTTCGCCAGGACAAAAGCTCCAGCGGGAATGCCCTCCGGCTGGATGGCGTGACATACAGCAAGGGAATCGGCACCCACGCCAACTCTGACATTGTGTACCAGTTAAACGGCAATTACGGCAGGTTTGTCTCTGATGTAGGGGTGGATGACCAGGTTACCCATGCGAATGCGTCTATCGTCTTTCAGGTATGGGCGGACGGCGCTCTCCTTTTTGACAGCGGGGTGATGAATGCCTTATCTGCCACTAAGACGGTGGATGTGCCGGTAGCCGGGGTCAATCAAATTAAACTCACGGTTACGGACAGCGGCAACGGCAACAGCTATGACCATGGGGATTGGGCGGCAGCCAGATTCACCCCCTCGGGAAGCGGCAACCCCAATCCGGCGGATACGCAGTCGCCTACATCGCCCGCGAATCTGACGGCACCTTCCAAAACCAGTGTAAGCGTGAGCCTGAGCTGGACGGCATCCACGGACAATGTGGGGGTAACCGGCTACAACGTGTACAAGGGCGGAGTGCTGGAAGGAAGCACGGCGGGCACCACTTACACGGCAACAGGGCTTAGCGCCAATACGGCCTACAGCTTTACGGTGAAGGCCAAGGATGCGGCCAGTAATGAATCGGCGGCAAGCAATACGCTGAACGTGACCACGGATGCTCCCCCGGCGGATACGCAGCCGCCTACAGCGCCCGCGAATCTGACGGCACCGTCCAAAACCAGTGTGAGCGTGAGCCTCAGCTGGACGGCTTCTACAGACAATGTGGGGGTAACGGGCTACAACATCTATAAGGGTGGGGTCCTGGAAGGAAGCACGGCGGGCACCACTTACACGGCAACAGGGCTTAGCGCTAATACAGCCTACAGCTTTACGGTGAAGGCCAAGGATGCGGCCAACAATGAATCAGCAGCCAGCAATACCCTGAACGTGACCACGGATGCCGCTGGAAGCCCGGGAGGTGGAACAGGCACGATCGTCCGGGAATATTGGACGGGAGTGGGAGGCGAAACCATAGCGGACATTCCCCTGGGCACCCCGCCAACCGGAACCTCCATTCTCACCAGCCTGGAGGGGCCGTCCAACTTCGGCAACAGCTATGCCACCCGCATCCGGGGGTATATCACGCCCACTGTGAGCGGCGACTACACCTTCTACATTGCCAGCGACAATGCAGGCGAGCTGTGGCTCAGCCCGGACAGCAATCCGGCGAATAAATCCCGGATCGCTTACGTCTCGACCTGGTCGGGGTACCGGGACTGGACAGGGAACGCCACGCAGAAGTCAGTGACCATTCAACTGACGGCTGGGCAGGCGTATTACGTAGAGGTGCTGCACAAGGAGAAGTCAAGCAGCGACCACCTGTCGGTAGGCTGGACCGGACCGGGCATCTCCGCAATAACGGTCATTGACGGCAGTTATTTGTCTCCCTATTAAATCTTGTGAGGGTCTGCACGGCGGCTGGTTGACGGCTGCGGTGCAGGCCCTTTTTTGCGGGCCATGATACGCGGAATATACAGCTTTTCGTGAAAAATACAGTCGCAAATATATCCATTTGCCGAATGTACAGTATGCACAAAGCGTGACCAATGGCATGCTTAACTCGGGAGCGGATGAATTGGCGGGAGAGAAAGGAGGCGGATGAACATGCCACAGTGGAGAGCGGATTATCCACGCCCGCAGTTTGTGCGGAACGATTGGTTGAATTTGAACGGGGCATGGGAATTTGAATTTGATGACGGGGACGTGGGGGAGCGGGAGCGGTGGTATGATGCGCCGAAGGCCTTATCCCGGAGCATTCAGGTGCCCTTCTGCTTCCAGAGCCCGCTTAGCGGCATTGGAATCCACGATTTTCATGACATTGTCTGGTACCGCAAGCGAGTGGAGCTGCCGCCTGAATTTAGCGGCAAACGGGTGCTGCTTCATTTTGGAGCGGTGGATTATTTCGCCAAGGTTTGGGTGAACGGTCAGCTGGCTGCCCTTCATGAAGGGGGACATACGCCTTTTTGGGCGGACGTAACCGAACTGCTGAGACCAGGGGGCCTTCCCAATGATATTGTGGTCCGGGCACAGGATTACAGCAGGGATGTCGGGCTGCCGCGAGGCAAGCAGTATTGGCTGGAGAAGCCGGTATCCGT
Organism: Paenibacillus mesotrionivorans; assembly: GCF_046098205.1. Taxonomy (NCBI): domain Bacteria; kingdom Bacillati; phylum Bacillota; class Bacilli; order Caryophanales; family Paenibacillaceae; genus Paenibacillus; species Paenibacillus mesotrionivorans. Next base: position 54,993 of record NZ_JBJURJ010000020.1, read on the forward strand.
ATTTTATTCCCGCACGACAGGGATCTGGCAAACAGTCTGGATGGAGCCGGTGGCAGATACACGGATTGATAACGTCCGGTTTACACCGGATATCGATGCCAATGAAATCCGCATTCAAACCGCGGTTCATGGTCATATGGCGGCTATGGGCAAGCTCCAGCTGAAGCTGTCGGTTAGCCTGGAGGGCCAAGCCGTGGCCGAGGATATCCTTGAAATCCGGGAGGCCCTTACAGCCAGGCGGATTTGGCTTACCGACTATAACGATATGGGAAAAGGGAGATGGTGGTCTCCGGAAAATCCGGTCTTATACGATATAGAGCTGACCTTGTGGGCGGATGATGTGCTGCTGGACCGGGTAAACAGCTATTTTGGCATGCGGAAGATTTCGGTGGAGGATGGCCGGGTCTGTCTCAACAACCGCCCCTATTATATGAAGCTGGTTTTGGACCAGGGCTACTATCCTGATGGTATTCTTACGCCGCCCAACGGCGAGGCGGTCCGGCGGGATGCGGAGCTGGCCAAAGCCATGGGCTTCAATGGCGTGCGCAAGCATCAGAAGATTGAGGACCCCAGGTATGCTTACTGGTGTGACCGGACCGGTCTTTTGCTGTGGGGAGAGATGCCCAATGCTTACGCGTATTTGGAGGAATATGTCCGCCGTATGACAAGGGAATGGCAGGAATTCCTGGAGCGGGATTACAACCATCCCTGCATCGTAGTGTGGGTGCCGCTGAACGAAAGCTGGGGTGTGCCGGGGATTATGGCGGATCAGGCCCAGCAGCATCATGCCTTGGCCATGTACCATTTAACCAAGTCTCTGGATCCCACCCGCCTGGTCATCTCCAATGACGGCTGGGAGCATGTAAAATCGGATATTTGCACCATCCATGATTATGATTCAAGCGGGGAAACCCTCAGGGAGCGGTACGGCAGCCAGGATTGTGTCAAGGCCAGGCCGTGCAACCGGCCCGTGTATGTGCCGGGGTATGCTTATGGCGGGGAGCCGGTCCAGGTATCCGAGTTCGGCGGAATACGGTACAGCCCTGACAGCGCCGGGGGCTGGGGCTATTCGGAAGCGCACAGTGAGGAGCAGTTCCTCAAGCGCTATATGGACCTGACCCATGCGCTGCTGCGGGCTCCTGCCCTGCAGGGCTACTGCTACACGCAGCTGACGGATGTGCAGCAGGAGAAGAACGGGCTATTGACGGAGAAACGCCAGCCCAAAGCGCCTGTGGCGTCTATCCGGAGCATCAATCAAGGATTAATGCCATAAGCAAAATGGGCTGAACATAAGGAGGATACCATGAAAATCGGCATTGCGGATTACGGGATGAACGTTTGGGACGGCGGCACGTGCTTTGATCTGGTGGAACGCCTGCGGCAATTGAAGGCTATCGGTTACGAAGGCATTGAACGGCTGACGGCGTTCAGCGGGGAGCATGCGCTGCAATCGGCGGCGATGATGAGAAAGCTTGGTTTGGATTTTGGCACGGTGAGGGCCCCCAGCCCGGAGCTGTCCATTCAATGGACGGCTGCTCTTGGCAAGGATTATGTCTGGACCCACGTGGACGGCCGGGATTTCTCTGCATTCTGCAGGCAGGTGCGGATTCAATCGGCTGCCTGCCGCCGTTGGGGCCTGCATGTGGCCCTTCATAATCATATGGGAACACCTGTGGAGACGCAGGAGCAGCTGGAAGAATTTCTGCGGGAATGTCCGGACAGCAAGCTGGTGCTGGATACCGCCCACCTGGCGGCAATGGGCGGAGACGCGGTGGAGATTGCCGGGAAATATGCAAGCAGGCTTGCCGTCCTACATCTGAAGGATTGGCTGGAGACCAATCCCGAATCTCCCGATTGGACCAAACGCGGGCGGTTCTGCGGCCTAAACCGGGGCAATATCGGATTGGACAATGCAGCAGTCCTGAAGGAGGCGGCCAAATACGGCTTTGACGGATGGGTGTTTGTGGAGCATGATACCCATTTGCAGGAGCCTCTTGTGGATCTGGAATGGAGCAGGCAGGTTGTCCGGGAGGCCGGGTATTAAGGATAAGCAAACGGGAATGGGGGGATGGCACGATGACGGAGCCAATCAGAATCGGCCTGGCCGGAGCAGGCAGAGCCGGATGGGGTATGCATTGCCAGGAGCTGGAGGATAAGAAGCATCTGTTTACCATTGTGGCGGCCTGCGATCTGATCGAATCACGGCGGGACGCAATGGCGGAACGCTACGGCTGCAAAACCTATGAGCGCCTGGAGGAGCTTATGGCTGACCCGGATGTGGAGCTTGTGGATGTGGCCACCCGCTCTTCGGATCACTCCGCCCACGGGCTCTTGGCGCTGGCCGGAGGCAAGCATGTGTTCATGGAAAAACCGCTGGCCTGCACGTATGAGGAGGCCCAGTTGTTGCTGGAGGCGGAACGGAAGAGTACAGGCAAGCTGTACGTGCGCCACAACCGCCGATTTGATCCCGACTTTCTCCATGTCCGGGAGGTGATGGAAAGCGGAATATTAGGGGACATTTATGCCATCCGGCTCTGCCGCCACGGCTATCAGCGCCGGGACGACTGGCAGACCATCATGGCTTACGGAGGCGGACAGCTGCTGAATTGGGGTCCGCATATTATCGACCATGGCCTTAGGCTTTTGGAAAGTCCGGTTGCAGAGCTGTGGACGGACCTGAAGCGTGTGGCTGCGGTAGGGGACGCGGAGGATCATGTGAAAATCATCATGAAGGGGCAGAACAACCGCCTAGTGGATCTGGAGATCAGCGGCGGGGTGGCGGAGCCGTCACCGCAATATGCGGTATATGGTGCAAGGGGCACGATGACAGTGATGGACGGCCAAATGTCCCTGCGCTACCTGGACCCTGCCGTGCCGCTTATGGAGAAGCAGGCCGACCCGGGCACCCCCGGGGAAACCTTCGGCAGTGTGGAGAATCTGAGCTGGCGGACGGAAACGGTGCCCGTGGCACCCGCCAAATCGTATAATATATGGGAGGAGCTGTACCGTTCTATCCGTTTGGGGGAGACATTCCCCATTGCCCTGGAGGAAGCCCTGGAGGTGATGCGGGTCATTTCGGAGACAAAACGAGCGTCAGCGTTTACTGGTTAAAAAAGACATAGCCTTCTTTATCGAAACGGCAGCGATGCCGTTTTTTTGCGCTTTGTTTGGCTTTCCGACCCCGTTGATGGATATATCCCTCCCCCGGCCTACCCCCATCCCTCCTCCCGGCGGAGGTCCGCCATGACCGATCTTATGACCCCAGTCATCTGATTTCATGACAGATTTCACATGTTTCCAAATCCTTCTGCGTCTATAATGAATTCATTCCTGTGCCTTCGTGAGATACAGGGATCAGAGAAAAGGAACACAGGGAGGCAGCGGCCATGTGGCCGGCTATTTTATCGGAGGAGCTGTGAGGATGAATAAGTTAACCAATTTTTCCATGAAGAACATCACGGCCGTCATCATTATTGTTCTTCTCCTCTTCGGCGGGGGCGCTTATTCCGCAACCACGCTGAAGGTGGAAAGCATGCCGGATATTTCGTTTCCGGTGGTGCTGATCAACACCATGTATATGGCGCCGCCCAAGGATGTGCTGGAAGGAGTGACGGAGCCGCTGGAGAAGGCGGTTGCCAGTATGGAGGGGCTGAAGAACCTGAGCTCAAACTCCAGCGACAACTTCTCGCAAATTATCCTGGAGCTGGAGCAGTCGGTGAAAACCGATGACGCCAAACGGGATGTGGAAAGCCTGATCTCCAACGTCAAGCTGCCCTCGGGCTCGGAGAAGCCCCAGGTTACCACCTTCGGCTTTGCCTCGGAGCCGGTGTATTACCTCTCGCTGTATGCCCAGAACGGCATGAGCCAGCAGGAGCTTGACAAGCTGTACAAGGATGTCATCGAACCGGGCTTTAAGGGAATGGACGGCATCGACCACATCGACTCCATCGGCAACCAGGAATCGGTGCTGACCATGAAGCTGGACGGCAATGCCATCAATAACTACGGCCTGACCCCTTCCCAGGTGTCCCAAAGCATCCAGGCGGCTCTTATGACAAGTCCGGCCGGAACCGTAGACTTCAACGGCAACGAACAGATGGTCCGGGTCAAAAGCGATCTGAATACCATCTACGGTCTGGAAAATATGAAGATTCCCACGGGAATCGGCTCCACCGTATTATTGAAGGATGTGGCCAAGGTCGAGGCCATTACCGAATCCACCTTTTACTCCCGCCTGAACGCCCAACCGGCGATTGGTGTGCGTCTGTACAAGACGAAGAATGCCAATGCTGTCCAATTTGGCGCTCAAGCCGATGAAATGATGGAGAAATGGAAGGTAGAATACCCCAACATTAAATTCCAGCCGATCTACAACAGCGCCACCGAGATTCAGAACTCCATCAACGGTATGCTGAAGGAAGGCATTTTGGGAGCCCTGCTGGCCTCCATTATGATTCTTCTATTCTTGCGGAACGTACGGATGACCTTGATCGTATTGGTATCTATCCCGTTATCCATGCTCATCACACTCATGGTCATGGCTCCATTGGGGATATCCCTCAATATTATGACCCTGGGCGGAATGGCCATTGCCGTCGGGCGGGTTGTGGATGATAGTATCGTAGTTATTGAGAATATCTTCAGCCAGCTGCAAAAGGCCCAGGAACGCAACGAGTCGGTCATTAAAATGGCGACGGCTCAGGTGGCTTCGGCAATTACCTCGTCCACCATTACCACCGTGGGTGTGTTTGCCCCCATTGCCTTTGTCAGCGGAGTGATGGGTGAAATCTTCCGTCCCTTCGCCATCACCCTGAGTGTGGCGCTGCTGTCATCACTGGTCGTTGCCTTGACGGTTATCCCCATGCTGGCCAAAATTCTGGTTCTGAAAAGCGGGTCCATCAAAACCCACACAGAGGCACCTGCAGGGAAATTAGCCACGACCTACAAAAAAGCGCTGACTTGGTCCCTGAAGCATCGTATGCTTACAGTGGGCATGTCCATCCTGCTTTTGATCGTATCGGTTATGGGAACATTGCCGTTCCTGGCCCAGACCTTCATGCCGGAAAGCGATTCGGATAAAATGATGCAGTTCTCCATCAAGATGCCACGGGAGACGACCATCGAAACCATGAATGAGAAGGTAAAAGAAATCGAAAACGACATGTTGAATGCTAAGGATTCTGCAGGTCAGCCCACATTTGAATATGTGGAATCCTCCATCGGCTATAACGGAGGCAGCGACCGGGTTTCATACCGCAGCTCCTTCTTCGCCGTAGCCTCCGGCGCCTCGGATACCAAAGCTGTTGTCCAGGATTTCAAGAAGCGGATCCGTGATATGCTGCCTGCGGGCTCAGAAGCGGAAGGCGCCGTGATCAGTATGGGCGGCACCGGCGGCGGTACGGACTTCAGCTACATGCTGAAGGGCGACGATATGCTGTATCTGCAGGAAGCAGCCAAGCTGGTCAAGGAGCAGATGAAAACCTTCCCCGAGCTCACCGACATCAAGGACAGCTTAAGCGAATCCAAGATGGAAGTGGAAATCGCGGTTGACCAGAACAAAGCAAGAATGTACGGACTTTCCTCCGCTCAAATCGTGCAAGGTGTACATACATGGCTCGCGGAAGAAAAAATCGGCGATCTGAAATTTGACAATACCACCTTCGAAACCAAGGTTATGCTGGATCCCAGCTTCAAAAACTCCGTGGACAAAATCGGCCGTTTTACCCTGACTGCCCCTACCGGAGCCAAGGTCGCCCTGAATGAAGTAGCCAAGGTGAACCAGATTGAAGCTCCGGCAGCCATCAGCCGTGACCAGCAGGTTCAGTTCGTTCAGGTCACCGCCAAGATCAACTCCGCCGACAAAGGCGGCGTCAGCGCCAAGGTCACAGCTGAGCTGAACAAGCTGGAGCTGCCCGGCGGCGTCCGCACAGAGGTTAAGGGCGTAACCGACGACATGACGGAAAGCTTCCAGCAATTGCTGGTGGCTATGCTGGCCTCTATCTTCATCGTTTACCTGATTATGGTTCTGGCCTTCGGCAACGGCAGCGCACCCTTCGCCATTCTGTTCTCCCTGCCCCTGGCGGCTATCGGGGGACTGGTAGCTCTATTAATTACCAATGAATCTATCAATATTACCTCTCTGATCGGCTTCCTGATGCTCATCGGCGTCGTGGTCACTAACGCCATCGTGCTTGTGGACCGGGTGCAGCAGCTCCGGGAGGAAGGCCACAGCATCCGCGAGGCTCTGATCGAAGCGGGCATAACCCGTCTGCGTCCCATTATTATGACGGCGGGAGCTACCATTATCGCCCTGATGCCTCTTGCTCTGGGCTTCTCCAAGGGCGCCGTCATCTCCAAGGGGCTGGCGGTTGTGGTTATCGGCGGTTTGACCACCTCCACGCTGCTTACCCTTGTTGTTGTACCGGTGGTTTATGATCTGATCGAAGGCTTCAAGCGCCGTATGGGACGTCTGTTCCACCGGAAGAAGCCGGCCGGTCTGGATACCCCGAATACCACTTCCGCAACCCACTGAAAAGGAGAATAAACCATGAAACGGACAAAAACCAAGAAGTTGAAAGCCGGCTATCCTGTTGCCGGAGCCATGGTGCTTGCCGCGGCTCTTCTGGCGGGATGCTCCGCGGAGCCGGCACAGCAGCCTGCAGCTGCCGCCGAATCCCAAGTGAAAAGCGTGAAGGTGGCCCCTGTCGCGAAGAAATCCATCGGTGAGCCCCTGGAGCAGGTGGCGGATATCTCCGCCTCCGTCCAGATGAATATTGTGACGAAGGTAAACGGCGACGTGCTGGAGATTTTGAAGAAACGCGGAGACCGGGTGGAAAAGGGGGATGTCCTGTTCCGGATCGATCCCACCGACCTGGAGATTCAGAAGGAAAAGGCCCAGCTGTCCATCGCCAGCACCCAGGAGCAGATGTCCAAGGCGCGTCTGGATCTGGCGGACGGCAAGCAGGAACTGAAGGACGGCATCACCAAGATGGAGTCTGCCTTGAAGGATGCGGAGAAGGGCTACAACAAGCTGCGCAATGATTATGATCTGGGTCTGGTGCCCAAAATCCAGCTGGAGCAGGCGGAAACCCAATTAAACGGCCTCCGGTTGGATCTGGAAGGGATGAACCGCAAGCTTCAAAACCTGGAAAACTCCAACTCTCTTTCCCAACTGGAATATGGGCTTAAAACAGCCGACGTTTCCTTGCGTGAGCTGGACCGGGGCTTGAGCAATACGGATGTGAAGGCTACTGTCAGCGGTGTATTGACAGATCTTCCTGTACAAATAGGGATGACGTTGAGCCCGGGCATTCCGGCGGCTACTGTGCAGCAGCTGGATCCGGTGAAAATCCAGGCGGAGCTGACCGAGGAAGCGGCGGCGCTGGTGCGCGGCAAGCAGGAGCTTAGCTTTTATGTCCCCGGTACCGTTGACAAGGCCAAAGCAACGGTCAGCTACCTGGCCGATGTTATCGGCGCCCAAACCAAATCCTATTCCCTGGAGCTGACTGTGCCCAATCCGGATTTTAAGCTGAAGCCGGGCAGCAAGGCGCAGATTCTGCTGACAGAAGAACAGGATCAGGTCGTAGTGACGGTACCGACATTAAGCGTCGTCCGCGAAGGCGGGGATACCTATGTGTTCGTTATCAATGGAAATGCGGCAGAAAAGCGGAAAGTGGAGCTGGGACGCCTGCATGAAACGTATCAGGAGGTGCTCTCCGGCGTTAAGGAGGGCGACCAGCTGGTCATCTCCGGACAGAACCAGCTGAAGGACAAGGAAGCCGTACAGATCGTCAAGTAAAGGACAAAACAGGAGGAGAGCAACTTGAATAATAAATGGAAATTATCCCTTGCATCTGTGGCGTTATCCGTCTCGCTCTTGGGCCCCGGCATCGCCGTGTATGCAGCAGACGGCAGTGCAGTCCCTGTGCTTGCCGCAGCCGCCGGACCGTCCGTGAAGCTGACTGATCTTTTGGATGTGGAGCTGAAGAGTGTCCTGAACCAAAAAACAGAAACCGGCACCCGCCTGGGTGTGGTGGTCCGGTTGAAGAATACAGGGGCCGCGGTGACCCGTGTGCCGGATTATGAGGTTAGGGCCGAAACTGCCGACGGCATTCAATATACCCTGAAGGCCAGCGCCGCCAATGCCCGGTCTCTTCAGGCCAAGTCCAGCACGGAACTCAGCTATCTGGTCGAGCTGGACCGGATGGACGAGGTCACTGTGACGCAGGTGAATTGGACGGATGTGGATGTTTATGTCTATCCCAAGACGGAAACGGTAGTGGCCTCCATTCCGGTCCAGGCTGAGGTATGGCAGGGGGAGAGCAGCGTTATTGCCAAGCCGGAGGCGCTGAAGAAATGGTCGGATTCCTTCCGGATTCCGGGCCTCACCTCTCCTGTTCAATACACGCCTGTGTCCATCAGCAAGGAATCCACCGCCGCGGGAACGGTGTATGTGGTTCAACTCCTGGCGTCCAATCCGTCTGAACGGCGCGAGTCCATTCCCGCCTTCACCCTGGACGGGAAATCGGACAGCAAGGTCTTCAACGGCTCCCGGGTGGAGCAGGGGGCATTGACCCTGGAACCCGGCGCAGATAAGTACATCCATTACGCCATCCCGACGGAGCAGGATACCGTGCTGCAAAGCCTGAACCTGCTTACGCCGGAAACCTTCGCTGATGCGGGAGCGGTCGGAGTGAATGTAACCAGCTATGCCGTAGGCCGGCTTCACATTCTGCTTCCCGGTGAGGGAGAGGGTACCGCAGCCACTGCCTATTCGCTGGGTACATCCATTGTGTTTGATGCCAAAAGTCAGCTGGTCAATCCGGAGATGAAGGTTTCCGTGGAGGAGTTCTATATGCACTCCAATAAGGAAGAAGGCAATAAGGGAGTTACCGCCACCTTCAAGCTGACCAATACCTCCAAAAAACCCTTGGCCGTGCCTGCTTTTGCCGCAGATCTGGTTACCAAGGAAGGGTATGAATATGCAGGCAGCCGCCAAGCTATCCAAACGGCCACCGTGCTGCCCGGCTCCTCGGTGACCGTACGCTACGCCTTCACTGTGCCCGCTTCGGAAAAAGGCGAGAACCTTGTCCTGAAGGTGCAGGACGGAGTGACGGCCGCTCCTTACAAAACCGCCATCGCGGCGCTGTCGACAGGGCTGCAGAAGGCGGAAGACAATCAATGGAACCTGTATCCGTTTAATGTTAAGGTCAACCGTTGGACATTAAATTCGAATTACGGACCTGAAACTGGGTATGCCTATGTCTACAAATTAAAGCTTGACTTGTCTATCAACCGCGCTGAGGATATCCAATTGGACAACACCTTCCCGCGGATTCTGGTAGAGCAGTACGACTCTTTTGACCGGCTTGTTGGCAGCGGAAGCGCCACTCTCTATGGGCAGGGACGTCTCGTGAGCGGCGAGAACCTCATTACCCTGCAGGGTGCTTCAGATATGCTGGATATCCGGCATAAGATCCTGATTTATGAAGTGTTCACCACACCTAACGGAGAGGCCAAGCGGCTGCTGGGCCAATACAGACAATAATTCATTTCTTTTACCAAATAGAGAAGTCCGGCCACATCCACAGGATGATGGGCCGGACTTTTTTTGTTGCTATTGTCTATTATTCCCCCGACCAGGCCGCTTCAAGTGCCGCGAAATCGAATTTTTTCATGCCCAGGAACGCCTTCGTGACCCTTTTTACCTGTTCGGGCGAACCCTCCGCCATCATCCGGTCCAGCTGCTCCGGCACAATTTGCCAGGATACGCCGTACCGGTCCTTCAGCCATCCGCACTGCTCCGCCTCCGGAACAGCCGATAGCTTGTCCCAGTAATAATCGAGTTCCGTCTGGTCCTTGCACCGGACCATAAAGGAGAGGGCTTCATTAAAGCCAAAGTCGGCATCATAGCCATTGTCCATGGCGGTGAAGCTTTGGCCGCACAGGGTGAAGGAGGCGAAATTAATTTTGGCCCGCTCCATCCTGGCTTCACCTTCTCCGTACCGGCTAATGAAGCCGACGGTGGAATCGGGGAAGATCTCCGCATAGAAGCGGACGGCCTCCTCTGCCTGCCCGCAGACATCCCCGGAAAAAAGCAGATTGGGGGTAATGATCTGTTGGAGCTGTCCTCCGTCAACGAGCATGGGCTGCCAGCTCAGGCCGAACCGGTCCTGAATCCAGCCGTACCGGCGGCTGAAGGGATATTCCCCCAGGGGCATCAAGGCGCTGCCTCCTTCTGCCAGGACGTTCCACAGCACGTCCACCTCCTCTGCGGTTGCGCAGGCCACCATGAAGGAGATGGAGGGGTTCAAGCGGAAATATGGGCCTGCGCTAATGGCCTGAAAGGGCTGGCCGGCCAATTCAAAGCTGACCGATTCGGCATTGCCGGAAGGCGTATCCGCCAGGGTAGTGGCGGATGTAATGCCCGAGTTGGGCAATAATCCGGTGTACAGCTGCGCGGCCTCCTTGGCTTGTGTGTCAAACCAGAGATGGGGAATAATCTTGTGCATACAAATCCTCCCAACAGATCATTTATGGCTGTTCTAAGCCCTTGCCCTATTGGTTATTTCCAGGTGGGGTAAAGGGCGATCAGCTTGTCGTCGTTTTCCTTGGGGGACCCCCGGCCGTCACGATTGCCCACCAGAATGTAGAGGGTGCCGTCCGGAGCCTCGGCTACATTACGCAGGCGGCCCCACTCCTTCTGGTACAAGGAGCTGACAGAGGCGGATTGGCCGCTGCCCTCTGGCATCACCTGCAGGAGCTGTTGCCCGGACAAGGCTGCTACCAGCAGGCGGCCCTTCCAGGGGCCTTGGGTGATAAACGCCATGCCCGAGGGAGCCCAGGTTTCGCTGCCGCTATGAGTAAGAGGGGCCTTAAGCGAAATGCCGTCCCGTGTATCCGTTTCGTCCCCCTGGATCAAAGGCCATCCGTAGTTGGCGCCGGGGGTGATGATGTTTAATTCGTCATGGGCGCTTTGTCCATGCTCGGAGCTGAACAGGGCGCCGGTATCCGGCTGCCAGGCCAAACCCTGGGGATTCCGGTGTCCCCAGCTGTAAACCGGGGAGCCGGGAAACGGGTTATCCCCGGGAACGGAGCCATCCGGCGCAAGGCGGAGGATTTTGCCGGCCAGACTGTCCTTTTGCTGGGCCAGCTCCCGTTTGGCGGCATCGCCTGTGGTTATATACAAGAACCCGTCGGGCCCGAATTTCATCCGTCCGCCGTTATGGGTGCTGCTTCCGGGAATGTCGTCCATAAGGGTGGCTTCCACTTTGGCCGTTTCCTGCCCGATGGAGAGGCGGAGTATACGGTTTTTAACAGCATCGCCGTTCCGGTAGGTCTGATATACATAAGCGTTGCCATTCGCGGCAAAGTTGGGGTCCAACGCAAGCCCCAACAATCCGCCTTCGCCCAAGCCGGGGGAAGGCAGCTCCAGCAGGGGGGCCTCCCGGACCTTGCCGGCTTCAATGACGCGGAGAAAACCCGGCCGTTCCGTGAAGAAAATCCGCCCATCTGGCGCAAAAGCCAATTCCCATGGCAGCTGCAGGCCCTCCGCCAGCACCTGGGCCCGGTAAGGAAAATCATCGGCTTCGGGTGCACCAGTTCTCGCCGGAGCCGTGGAACTAGCGGGGGAGGATACACTGCCGGTTCCCGGTCCGGCTTCCTCCCGGACAGCACAGCTTGTCGTGAGCAGCATGAGGGCAGCGGTTCCAGCCGCTGTGAGCTTCCGCATCATCATCCGCCTCCAATCATTTTAACATGGTATTGGTAATCGTATCTTCATTCGGTTTTGTTCTTACCGGGGGCTCCCCCAAAAGTAATCGAAATCCGCTTCGAAGCATCTCGTCACTTTTGGGGGATTGTTTTGGGGGAATCATTAATATTACCCGCTTCCATCCATTCTGAAACCTACAGCGGATGCCGGTTCTGCTGCCGGTATTCGCTGGGAGAAATGCCGTAGCGCTTGCGGAACATCCGGCTGAAGTGGGTATAGCTGGTAAACCCGCAGGCGAAGGCCGCTTCCTCCAGGGTAACGTTATCGTAGAGAATATGCTCCCGGGCATGATTCAGCCGCATCAGAATGGCATAATCCATAACAGAGCAGCCGTAAGCCTCCTTAAACAGCTCCGACGCCCGGGAAATGCCCAAGCCGCCGTGAGAGGCAATCTGCTTCAGGGTCATGGGCTGGGCCGAATGGGCCTCCATGTAGCTTTTCATCCGGGCTGCCGCCCGTGGGATGGGATGAGAGGAGTAGGGGGAGAGACTGCGGCGGACAGACAGCAGCAGAAGCCGGCCCAGATAATCCTGGGTTTCCGCATCCTGGTCCCGCAGTCTGCGGAACTCATAAACCAGATTTTTGAAGAGGTTCAGGAACGGCTCATCCTGGCCCAATTGGAGCTTACGCTTAAAGTCACCTTCCAGCCAGTCGAGAGGTTCGTCCACCGTGCAGGACATATAATAATCCGCGCAGCGCACCGCCTTCTGTCCATCAGGCAGCCCGGTTTCCAGCATATAGCTGTCCCCCGGTGCGGCAACCATCAAATCGCCGGGGGCATATTCCTGCGCAACCCCATTCAGATGGATACGGCTTTTACCCTCCGCCTGGAAACGGAGCAAATAGTGGGGCAGAAGCCGCCGGGAGGAATAGGGTTTGGTGTGAATGGAATACCCGCAGGCTGTAACCGTACAAGGCGGCATTGGCATGGATAAGGCCCCTTCCTGTATAAATAATCGGAAGATATGACAACTAGGCGGAAGATCGTTTCTGTTCAGCGTACCGTGGTCTTTTTTATAATGATAAAGGAAAATGAAAACGGTCGCAATCATGGGGGGCTAGACAATGGAAAGCAAAACGGCTGTGCAGCTGTACACACTGCGGGAGGAATGCCAAGCGGATTTTCCTTATGTCCTGCGGGAATTGAAGCGGATGGGCTGGAGCGGCGTGCAGTTTGCCGGCTATCACGGCAGGGAGCCCGAGGAGCTGGCAGCTATTCTGAAGGAATTGAACCTGCAAACGGCGGGACTGCATGTGGGTTATATGCGGTTTGTGGAGGAGTTGGACACGCTGGCCCGCGAGGCGCGGATTCTGGGCACCAAGGATCTGGTTTGCCCCGCTATTCCGGCAGATTTGCGTACTCCTGAAGGATATATGGAGGTCCGCAGGGTCTTGAATGAAGCCGCCGCCCGGCTGAAGAGGGAGGGGATGCGGCTTAGCTACCATAACCATGCTTTCGAATTTGAGACCATGGTAGAGGGGCGTACGGCGCTGGAGTATCTCCTGGACCCGTCCCCCGATAATCTGGTGCTGGCGGAGCTGGATGTATATTGGGTGAAAAAGGGCGGGTATGATCCCGTGGCTTATTTGGCTCCCTACCAAAACCGGATGCCCATTATCCATCTGAAGGATATGACCCAAGACGAGGAGCAGACCTTTGCCGAAATCGGGGAGGGCTCTATCGATTTTAAGCCGATCCTGGGGTGGGGCGAGGCTAACCGGGTGGAATGGTATGTGGTAGAGCAGGACCACTGCAGCCGCTCCGCTATGGATTGTGTGGAAACCAGCTGGAGAAATCTGTCCCGGCTAATCAGGGAGCTTCATTAAAGATAGGCATTCCATAAAGGGGGAAGAACGATCATGGGCAAAAAGCTGAGGGTTGGCGTTGTGGGTACAGGCAATATCTTTGTGTCGGCGCATCTGGAGCCGTTGCTGCAGCATGCGGAGCTGGAGGTGGTGGCCCTTTGCGATATTAAGCAGGAGAAGGCGGAGCGGATCGCCGCAGAGCATCACATCCCGTTCGTGTATGCCGATTACCGGGAGATGCTGGCGGAGCAGGAGCTGGATATCGTAGACATCTGTACGCCCAACCTGCTCCATTCGGAGGTGGCAGTGGCAGCTCTGCAGGCAGGGGCGCATGTGTTCTGCGAAAAACCGGATGCGGTCAGTCCGGAGGAGGCCCAGCGGATGGCGGATGCCGCCGTGGAAGCGGGCAAACATCTCATGGTGATGCGAAACAACCGGTTTTCACCCCAAGCCCAGTTTTTGAAGCGGTATATTGAGGAAGGCCATGCAGGCGAGATTTATACCGGACGCTGCGGCTGGCTCCGCCGGAGAGGCATTCCGGGGAAGGGCGGCTGGTTTACAACCAAGGAGTTATCCGGCGGAGGGCCGCTGATTGACCTGGGGGTCCATTTTATTGACCTGGCTATTTGGCTGATGGGCAATCCCCGTCCCGTAGCCGTCAGTGGCGCCACGTATACTAAGTTTGCCAACAATGAGCTAACCGACTCCATTCACAGCAGTTTCGGGGAAAAACAGGAAAACGGTACCTTCGACGTGGAGGATCTGGCCACCGGCTTCATCCGCTTCGACAACGGTGCCACGCTTCAGCTTGAATTCAGCTGGGCCTCCAATGTGGGGGAGGAGATGAACTTCGTGGAGCTGCGCGGTACGAAGGCGGGAGCCAGCATCAAAAAAGGGGAGCTGGGCGTATTTACTGAAACAGCGGGCCAGCTGACAGATCTGGTGCCCGTATTCAAGGGTAATCAAGGCCATGGCAACCATGGGAAGCACCTGTATCATTTTGTCGACTGCATTCAGGGAAGGGCCACTCCCATCAACACCCCGGCCCAGGGGGTGGATATGATCAAGATATTGTCCGCCATCTACGAATCCGCCGCCGCAGGCAAGGAAATCCGGCTGTAGGCAGCGGCTCACCGTATAAGAAAAGCGCTGGTTTCCCTTGGTGAGGGAAGCAGCGCTTTTTGCGAGACATCGTTTTATGCGGCCGTGGCCGTAGTTGTAATTTCCTTATGCGGCTGCACGAGCAGCCAGATGCAGGAGACCAGCAGAGCGGCTACCACCAGACTGTCAAATAGCACGGAGGCCTGCTCCTTCACCAAAAATTGTGTAAAGTTGTGCAGGAAATGAAAGGCGATAAGCGGAAGCAGGGTTTTATGCCGGATATACAAAAGCGCCAGGGACAGACCCACCAGAAAGGCGTAAGCCAGCTGCAGCAGGGTGGCGGCCAAATCCTGTCCGCCCACCAGATTCAACAGATGGGTAAGGGAGAAGAGCAAGCTGGAGGTGAGAACGGCAACGCGGACGCCTTTTTGCAGCATCAAATTAAGGATCAGCCCGCGGTAGACGGTCTCCTCCACAAAACCCACCAGCAGGGCCAGACCCAGCAGTCCGATCCAATGCAGAGCCGATATCTCCCGGAAGCCGTTGGTCAATCCGTTGGTGATAACCAGGAGCACATCCGCTACCAGCGGCAGATAAAAGAGCAGCTCCTTACGCGGGATGGAGCCGAAGCTGCGGAAGCCGTAACGGGTGTACCGTTTGCCGGTCAGCAGATACAGGAGCAGCAGGATTGCGATGGGAACAAAAGCATATGGAACCGGGGAATGGCTGGTTTTTTCCGTAATGGTGAGGTAAGCTCCTGCGGCAAACAAGGACAAAAACAGGATCACCTCAATCAGCACTACAGCCAGTACCGGGTGTCTTCCGGTAAAGCCGGACAATCCGTGTTTGCTTGTTGGTTGGGCGTTATTCATCATGGTTCTCCTCCACAGCGGCATCTTGGTCCGCATTATATTCATTCTTTAGTTCCTTCTCCCGCAAGTCGCCCAGCCACCGCTCGGCCATCTCCAGATAGCGGAAGCCGTAGGTCAGCACCGACAGCCTGTAGCGGTAATCCTCCGGATTCTCCAGAGCTTCGGTTTCTTTATCCACGATCTGTTTGACTACGGCAAGCCGTCCCAGCTCCTCCCGCAATGATCCGTGAAAGGCAGCAAGCCGTTCCTTCCGCAAGGACTCCTCCAGATAATCGTAGAAAAAAAACTTTAGCAGATGCTCGTTGCGGTTGCGGGTCAGCGGCTCTCCCAGCCATTCCAGGAACTGTTTGCGGCCTGCAGTCTCCATAGTGTACAGCTTCTTGTTTTTCGTTCCGTCGGTCTCCACCAGTGAAATGGCTCCCTGCTCCGCAAGACGCTTCAAGGCAGGATAAAGGCTGCCATAGCTGGCTGTATAAAAAAAGCCGACGGATTGTTCGATGGTGCTTTTTAATCCGTAACCGGTCTGGGGACCTTCCATTAATATGCCGAGGATTACATTATCGATCATGTTTAGGCTCCTTCATATCAAGTCGATATATCGAGTTGATACTATTATTATCCGTACAGCATCATTTTGTCAACAAAAAATAAGCTACGGTTATCCATAAAAGAAAAAGCCGCCCCTTTAGAAGGGACAGCTTTGGTCTATGATTGCGGTATGCGGCAATTTTATTCCTCTTCCTTCACGGCGGCGGCAAGGGTATTGTAATTGGCCATAGGCTCCTTGGTCAAAAACGGCGCATCCACAAAACGGGACAGATAATTGTCACCGAACAGGATGTCATACTGCAGTAGCCGGTATTGCTCCACCAGTTCCTCGGAACCGGCAGGGACTGTGTGGGAGAGTGCTCCCGACGGGTCCACCGTCAGGTTGCGGATCAGACCGGGCACAGACCGGTACAGCTTGGAGCCTAGGGCGAATTGCCCCTCCGGCTTCATACCCAGTGTATCCAGCACATACGAGCCCATAAAAGAAGCGCTAATGGTGTTGACCTGCTGCTCCTCCGGTGCGGCAAAATTGGACCAGGTGACAAAGGGGATGCTGCGCAGGCTTTTGTACTCCGTGAGGCTCCAGTCTGCCGGCTTGCCAGATTGGACAAACCCCGCCTGGCGGTACAGGTCATACTCTAACCCCAGGGTGGGCAGATGGTCGCCGTAGAAGACAATATAGGTGGGTTCGTCGGACTGGGCAAAATGCTCCACCAGCCGCTTCAAGGCCTGGTCGGCATAATGGGCGCCTTGGGCGTAGGTTTCCAGCATATCGCGGGCTTCCTCTGTCAGGTCACCCTCCACCTTGAAGGTGTTGCCGGACGGATACCGGTTTTTATCTGTATAAGGGGCATGATTCTGCATGGTTACCGCATAAATAAATACCGGGTCATCACTTTGGTCGATCTCATGAATGATGCTGTCGGCGATTTCGTTGTCCGAAATATAAAGACCGTTGTATTCAGGGTTGATGAAGCCATCCTTGCTCTTAAAGCCTTCAAAACCCAGCTCCTTGTACACACCCTCCCGGTTCCAGAACCAGCCGTCGTAGGTATGGATGCCGAGACTCCGGTACCCTTTTGTTTCAAAATAACTGGCCAGACTGGGGACACTTCCGTTGACGTATTGCAGATACGGTACGGACCCGGCGGGCATAAAGGACATGGAAAGACCGGTCAGTACCTCAAATTCCACGTTGCTGGTGCCACCTCCGAATTGGGGAGACAGCATGGTGCCGGAGGGATAGCTTTGCTGCAGCTGATGAAGCGTCGGCACCGGGTCAGCGCTAAAGGACACATTGGAAAGTCGGGTTGGGTCCCAGAAGGCCTCGCTCATGATGAACACCACGTTGGGGCGTTTCTGCGGAGCCGCGGGTTCCTTGCCGTCCGTCTGATTGAAGGCGGGTATGGCCTCACCAAAAGTGTCGGCGGTTAAGCCCTGGGCCAGTGACGCCATCTTGTCCGCACTGTAGTCCTCCGGCTCGGGAACCTGGGCATTCTGTACATTCAGGGTAAAGGCCAGGAGCAAACCGTTGCTGTCATAATTAGCCTGCTGGCTCCAGATGGTATCATCCACTCCGGCCTTGGCCACCCTTTCCTTGGCCCAGGACACCTGGAGGCCGAAGGACAGCAGTACGGCCAGGGAAACAGCTCCCAGAATTCCGCGGCTGATCCATGAAACCATCAGCCGGCTTTTGAGCTTGCGGTGGAGGTAAATCAGACCACCTAACGCGGCCAGGATTACCGCCAGCTTGAGCAGATCCTGGGCACCTGTAAACAGAGGGCCTACGTCCATTCCTTCTTTATTCAGGATAATATCCCAAGGGAAGAAGGGTTCACCCACCAGCATGCTTTTGTAATAATTGATGAAGGCCATCACTGACAGCAGCACCGCCGCTGCGCCAACAGCTAAAAAGACCGATCCGATCAGGCTATAAAATAAAATCAGGGCGCTGCCGCTAATGAGGGCGTTTAAGGCATAAATGGAGGTGTTCCGGCGAATCCAGGCCAGGGTTTCCCACAGAGAGCCTCTGCTGATCCACTCGACTCCGATGCTGAGAAGACAAGAGGAAAGCAGAAGGGCGGTTCCGATAAATAATGACTTTGCCAGACGTTTCCTCCCAAGAGGTAAAGTTTGGCGGTTCATAAAGGGTTCGCTCCTTCCTCGTACATATGATTATTACCCCATGGTAACAAGGGGGTTTGAAATATTCATGAAGAAAAAGTAAAGAAATTCTTAATTTTTTGTGAAGATGTTTCGTTGGCCAGGGGCTGTCTTCAAACTCCGAGGGGAGCAGATTTTGGCGGATTTTTGTTCCAGGCAAGGCACTTTTGTGAAGGCGTACCGGGGGTACGTCAAGCGAAAGTAACGCAGCAAGGGACGAAAAGGCGATAAAAGATGCCCTCAAGGGAGTTTGAAGATAGACCCTAGCGTTAATACAGCCGGAAAATCGGGTAAGATAAGAGCATAGAGATATGAGGAGGAATGAATCATGGATCAAGAGGGGATTCGTCATGTGGTGCAGTTCCGGTTGAAGCACAAGCCGGACTCGGCTGAGGCGGAGGCGTTTCTGGAGGAGGGAAGGAAGTCGCTTTCGTCTATTCCTGTGGTGAAATTTTTTGAAGTTCTGCGCCAGATCAGCAGCAAGAACAAATTTGATTTCGCCTTCTCCATGGAATTCCTGACGCAGGCGGATTATGAGGCGTATGACCGCCATCCCGTCCATGTGCAGTTTGTGGAGGAATTTTGGAAGCGGGAAGTCGAGGATTTCCTTGAAACGGATTTGAAAATTTGGAAGGATTAAACCGCAACTCTTTTGTACAAGAGTGCGTCTAATGGATAACCTCCCAAAACAAAGAAAAACCTGAGGAGTGTCCTCAGGTTTTTTGGGCCGGGGTTGAAAAAGATTGTGGGCTATGTTACAATTATATTCTCATTCATCATTCGTTCGCATATCATTATTATCATAGCACTTATCGAAATGATTGTCAAGGAACGTTCTTGTGTCATTTCAAAAGCCGCATCATGGGATGTCCGCAGCAAGGGGTCGTAAATAGAACGGGAAGCCCACATTCCCACATGGAGGAAGTGCATGCCAATGGTGAACCACACGGATACAGGCCAGGAGCATATAGACAAAAAAGGCCTGATGGAGCTGGATTTATCAAGTCAAACACGGGATCTCTCCGCTTTGGAGCAGCTTGAGCCGGCCAAGCATGAGCTGGAGGAAGAGGAGTTTATCCCTCTTGATGAGGAACTGCTGCTGCCCGCCGATGTAAAAATTGATGATCCGGTGCGGCTTTATTTAAAGGAAATCGGCCGTGTGCCGCTTTTGAAAACCCAGCAGGAAATTGAACTGGCCAAACGCATTGAGCAAGGGGACGAGGAAGCGAAGAAACAGCTGGCGGAAGCCAATCTCCGGCTTGTGGTCAGCATTGCCCGCCGTTATATCGGCCGCGGCATGCTGTTCCTGGACCTGATCCAGGAAGGAAACCTCGGCCTGATTAAGGCCGTGGATAAATTCGACCATTCCATGGGCTTCAAATTTAGCACCTATGCTACATGGTGGATCAGACAGGCCATAACCAGGGCAATAGCCGACCAGGCCCGTACCATCCGGATTCCCGTGCACATGGTGGAAACGCTGAACAAGTTTGTCCGCGTATCCCGCCAGCTGCTTCAGGATTTGGGCAGGGAGCCTACGGAAGAGGAAATTGCCAAGGAGATGGGCGTCACTGTAGAGAAGATCCAGGAGATCAAAAAAATCGGCCAGGATCCGGTATCACTGGATACCCCTATCGGTGAGGAAAACGATTCCCTCCTGGGAGATTTTATAGAAGACAAGGACGCATTGGCTCCGGCGGATTCCGCTGCATTTAAGCTCCTGAAGGAGCAGCTGGAGGATGTGCTGGATACGCTGACGGAGAGGGAGGAGAACGTGCTCCGGCTTCGTTTCGGCTTGGACGACGGCAGAACCCGGACGCTGGAGGAAGTGGGACAGGTGTTCGGCGTCACCCGGGAGCGGATCCGGCAGATTGAAGCCAAGGCGCTCCGCAAGCTCCGCCACCCCAGCCGCAGCAAACGACTCAAGGATTTCCTGTAACCAACTGGCTTCTTTATACAAGCCGCGGGCATTACGCCTGCGGTTTTTTCGCTTCTGTCCGGAATACTTGTGCGGAGCCGGTAACCGGATATAATAAATACAACAAGGTTGTATCAAGCAGCAGGGACGGTGGATACGTGCAAGCATTGGCAGCGAATTTATTAGGACATTTATACGGCTTTATCACGATTTTGAATGTGCTTCTTGCCATTACCGTTATATTTTTGGAGCGGCGCAATGTGGGGGTGACCTGGGCATGGCTGATGATTCTTTTGTTCCTGCCTGTGGTGGGGTTTGTGCTGTACATGTTATTCGGGCAAAATCTCAGCAGGCGGAAGCTGTATAAGCTGGGGGCCCGGGAGCGGATGGTGATCCGCACCGTTGTGAATTCCCAATTGGAGGATCTGAAGGACAAGACGATCTTATTCCCCGATCCGGCTTCCGAAGAGTACCGGGATATGATTATTCTGAACCTGCAGGCCGGCCAAGCGCTGTATACCCAAGAAAACCAGGTGGAGATTTTCACCAACGGCATGGATAAATTTGAGGCCCTCTTCCAGGATATAAAAAATGCGAAAAAGCATATCCATCTGATCTATTATATTGTTCAGATGGACACCACCGGCAAAAAGCTGGTGGAGGCTTTGACGGAGAAGGCCAAGGAAGGGGTGGAGGTCCGGTTTTTGTATGACGACATCGGCTGCTCCCATATGAATGCCGATTTCTTCAAACCCTTGCGGGTGGCAGGCGGGCAGGCTGTGGCGTTTTTTCCATCGCGTTTTCCCTACCTGAACATCCGTGTAAATTACCGCAACCACCGGAAGCTGGCCATTATTGACGGTACGGTTGGATACATAGGCGGCTATAACGTCGGAGATGAGTATCTGGGGCTGGACCCCCGGTACGGCCACTGGCGAGATACCCATTTGAAGGTCAGAGGCAGCGCGGTGCTGATGATGAATTCCCAGTTTATGCTGGATTGGAATCTTTCCTCCGCCAACAAGGTGGTGCCGGATACCCGTTATCTGCCTGCGGCTCTGCCGGACAGTCAGGTGGGGATTCAAATTGTCTCCTCCGGCCCCAATGATTCCATGGAGCATATCCGCAATGCGTACATTAAGATGATTCATAAAGCCAAAACCAGCATTTGGATACAGACGCCCTATTTGATACCCGACGAAAGTCTGCTTAACGCTCTGCAATTGGCCGCTATGTCCGGTGTGGATGTGCGGATTATGATTCCCCGGACCCCCGACCACCGGATGGTCTATTGGGCCACGTATTCGTATTTGGGGAACCTGCTGCCCTATGGGGTCAAGTGCTTTTTGTACGGCAAGGGTTTCCTCCATGCCAAAACCATTACCGTGGACAGTGAGGTGTCCTCTGTCGGCACGGCGAATTTCGATATCCGCAGCTTCAAGCTGAACTTTGAGGTCAATGCCTTTGTCTACGACACGGAAGTCGGCAGACGGCTGGACGACATCTTCATGGAGGATCTGAAGGAATGCATTGAGCTGACCATGGAGATGTATGAGAAGCGGCCTGTGCACCACAAAATGAGGGAGTCCTTTGTGCGGCTGATGTCGCCTATTTTGTAGGGAGCCTGCTCCATTCATAACCTCAAAATTCGAAGCATCCGTAACTTATCCGGCCTTTGGCTTGGACCAAGTTAGGATAAGTGCCCTTCAATTTCGGCTTTGCCAAAATCCGAAGCATCCGCAACTTATCCGGCCTTTGGCTTGGACCAAGTTAGGATGGGGGTAGTTCTCCAGTCATACTCCGCACGTTTGGTGCGCCTCGCGAGAATAGTCGGGGAGTCCGTAGGATTCCTTCCGCCGATTCCTTATACTAATGAGGGTCGGCGATTTCCGACAATTTTTGAAAGAGCGGGGATGAATTCTTGAAACGTTGGCAGAAAACAGGACTTGCAGGAATCACCTTATGTGTGTGGCTCATGGGCGCTGTGCCGGCAACGGGTTTTGCCGCGGCAGGCCAGGAAGCTGTTTATGCCGATATGGCGGGGCATTGGGCCAAGGACAGTGTGGCCAACATGAGCAGCTTGGGTATTTTGGACGGTTTCCCGGACGGCACCTTCCGGCCGGAGGAAGCGGTTACGGCGGACCAATTCGTTAAGATGCTGCTGCTCTCTTATTCGGAGCTGTATCCCAACGGGGAACGGGGCTGGAAAACCAGTTTTTTCGGGGCGCTGTCTGAGGCCAACAAAAGTGTGCTCCAGCGGGATTACCGCAATTTCACCTTCAAGCCCGATCCTTCCGGCTATTGGGCTAAGCCTTATGTGGATTTGGCGGAGGACCTGAATATTCTGGCCAAAAACCAGTTTGCGGACTACAAGGTGAAGCTGAAGCGCGAGGATGTTGCGGAGATTGTCTATTATACCCTGAAGGAAACGGAGTTTCTGGAGGACAGCGCGTACAGCATGGGCTTGGCCTCCCAATACGGGGATTACCTGAGCCTCTCCTCCCGGTCCCAGCGGTTTGTGGCCGAGGTGACAGCCAAGGGGATTATGGAGGGGTACCCCAACGGGTACTTTGGGGCCGGGCTGCCGGTGACGCGGGCGGAGGCCCTGCGGATTCTGGAGCGGCTGACAGATAAAAGCGGCCGGGTGAACGCTTCCTCCGCTTCCAATGGCACTTTCGTCAAGATGGTGCCTACCGCGGACGGCAGCTACAAGAAGCTGATTTTTCCCAGCGAAAAGATGCTGGGCGCTTACGACGTGATGCTGGAGGCGGCTGCTCTTCGGGGAACCAACTACGATATGCAGGGAACCGTTCTGCGTCTGTTTAAGGATGCCGCGGCCAAAAACAAGGGGATCTCCGGAAATGGCGGAGCTTGGGATGAAGCCTCCCTGTGGCTGGAGCCGGGCTACCGGATTTACGGGATCACTGTACGTCTGCAGGATGGTATGCTGGCCCGTAACGAAGAGTCCATCGGCAGGTTCGCCGCATACATATTCGGCAATCATACGGAACCCTTCCTTATTTTGTTCAACCAGATTTACGGCCAGCTGGCGGAGGGTCAAACTGTGGAAAACCGCACGGTCACCATCGGCGGCTACAGTGTTGAAATCGCCATACAGGACGGCGGCCAAACCGCAGTATTCTCCATTTTGGAAAAGCAGTGACGGAAAGTTTAAACGCCTCTCCGGCAGTCCGAGGACTGTGGGGAGGCGTTTTTTTTTGACGGGCTTTCAAGAGCGTCAGCGGACGGCCTCGAAAAATTCACAGAGCTTCCGCTCATGGTAGGCGATCTGGCTGACGGAGGATTGAACCACTACGAGATGATCATCAAAGCGGATGATGACGCCTCCGGAATCGACTATATGGTCATCCTTAAACACCTTCACAGGATATTCACGGTCAAGGGCCTCCTGAAAGTCCCGGTCTGTCAGCAATTTACGGTTTTTGGGCATAGTACAACTCCTTTCATGGGAATTATAGCATAGGTTGCCGGTGCGAGATGGTCATAAAATTGTCTTTTTTATTAGCACTAGGTACTAGGATTTAATCTTATAATGAGGTATATGAAATTACATATCATGTGCAATAGGAGATGGATGTCGTGATTCACGAGAATTGGATTGCCCCTGAATTTTATAACGTAACCTCGGAGATGGAAGGGCATGCTTCCGGCAAAATGGCATTGACCTGGCTGGATGAATCAGGAGTCAACGAGCATTTGACATATGGGGAGCTGCGTGCTCAAGCCAACCGGCTGGGACATGGCCTCCGCGGGCTTGGTTTGGAAAAAGGGGACCGGGTGCTGGTCATGGTTCCCCGTAGAGTAGTTTCGTATGTGATTTATCTGGCATGCCTGAAGCTGGGGCTGGTGATTATCCCCACTTCGGAAATGCTGCGGGCCAAGGATCTCAGCTACCGTCTCCGCCACTCCGAGGCAAGAGCCGTCATCGTGTGGCCGGAGCAGGCCGCCGAGATGGAGAAGGGGATCCGCGAGGCGGAAATGCCTGCCGGAACCGTGCGGATCTCCGCAGGGGACGAAATTCCCGGCTGGACGGCTTTGGCCAGTGTGATGCAAGATCAGCCGGAGGTGATGGAGGCGGCGCCTACCCGGCGGGAGGATATGGCGATCCTCACCTATACCTCCGGCACCACCGGCAACCCCAAAGGGGTGGTGCATACCCATGGCTGGGGTTATGCTCATCTGCGGATTACCGCTTCGTCGTGGCTGGATATTCAGCCCGAGGATACGGTATGGGCTACGGCGGCGCCCGGCTGGCAAAAGTGGATTTGGAGCCCCTTTTTGTCGGTGCTGGGTATGGGGGCAACAGGTTTTGTATATAACGGCAAATTCAATGCCGAGCGGTACTTGGAGCTGCTGCAGCAATACCGGATCCGGGCGTTGTGCTGTACACCCACAGAGTACCGGCTGATGGCCAAAACCGACGGGCTGGAACGGTATGACCTGTCCGGCCTCAGAAGCGCCGTCTCCGCCGGAGAGCCCCTTAACCGGGAGGTGGTGGATGTGTTCCGCCGGTATTTCGACATTACGATCCGGGACGGCTACGGCCAAACGGAAAGCACGCTGCTGATCGGTACGCTGAAGGATACCCCCATGAGAATCGGGTCCATGGGACTGGCCACTGCCGCCGGGATGGTGGAGGTCATCGACGAAGCGGGACAGCCTCTTCCGGCAGGTGAAATCGGGGATATCGGCGTCCACCGGGACATGCCGGCGTTGTTTGATTCGTATTACAAGGACCCGGAACGGAAGCCGGGATGTATGCGCGGAGATTATTTCGTGACCGGCGATAGAGCCAAGCGGGACGAGGAAGGTTACTTCTGGTTTGAGGGACGCAACGATGATATTATCATCAGCTCGGGGTATACCATCGGCCCCTTCGAGGTGGAGGATGCGCTCATGAAGCATCCTGCCGTGAAGGAGTGTGCGGTTGTGGCCAGCCCGGATGAAATCCGCGGCCATGTGGTGAAGGCCTTCATCGTGCTGAAGGACGGCTTCGGCGGCACGGAGGAGCTGGCCGTTGAGCTTCAACGGCATGTGAAGTCACTGACCGCTCCGTACAAATATCCGCGCAAAATAGAGTTTATCGCCGAGCTGCCCAAAACCATCTCCGGCAAGGTGCGCCGGGTGGAGCTGCGGGAGCTGGAAACGGCCCTGAGAGGGTAAGGACTGCAGTCAGGGGATTCCATGGCCTTGGCAGCAAGCCGGAAATTAAGTGGAGGTCCCGGAATCGGCGATGCCGGTTTTGGGGCCTTTTTCGCATAACACGGAAGATAAGAGCAGAGCAGTGCAGTGCAGATCAGATAAGAGCAGATCGGAGCAGTGCAGATTTGATAATAAAAGAACAAAACTGAACGGATTGGGAAAACTCAGGCAAAAGTGATGGCCGAAGTACGACTGGTCAATACAAGGAAAAAACCTCTTGTTGCTTTTTATAACACGAGTTATAATGTGGGTGAAAGGAGCGTGCCGAGCTTTGCGCAAACGGGTAACGGCAAGCGATGTGGCCAGTCGGGCAGGAGTTTCCCGCAGTCTGGTATCGGCTTTTCTTAACAGCACGCCGGGAATCACGGTAAGCGCGGAGAACCGGGCGGCCATTACCAGTGCCATCCGGGAGCTGGGTTATACGGTGAATGTGCAGGCCCAGAGTATCAAAACGGGCAAAAGCAATTGCATCGCGGTGTACGGGGATGTGTACAACGCCTTGTTTCTCCAGCTGGTGGAGGGGATTCAGCGGGTCAGCGGACCTGCAGGCTACCATGTGCTTTTGTATGGAGAAGGCAAGAATGTGGAGGGCCGAGAAGGGCTGGCCGCTTTGTACCGGCAGGGGCGGATCGATGGTGTGATTACGCTGGATTTTCCGGACGCTTTAGCCCCTTCGTGGGAAGAAGCGGTGCTGGAGTGGGGCATCCCCTACGTGACCGTGGAGGGCATCCCAAGCTCCCCGGTGATTCTGTCGGTGGAAACGGATTATGCTGCCAGCATCCGCCGGGCTTTGGATTTTATGGAGGCGGAGGGGTGGTCCTCCCCTGTATATCTGAATGTGCTGCCATGCGACAGACCGCAGACAAGGGGAGACCGGCTCCGGCTGGAGGCCTATGAGGGTTGGATGCAAGCAAAAGGCCGGCAGCCCCGGATATGTCCGGTGCAAGATAAGCCTTGGGGCCAACAGCAGACCTGGTGGCGTGAGTGGCTAGCCGCGCAGGAGCTTCCGCTGGGTGTGCTGTCCAACTGGTCCAGAGGGGCGCTTTCGGTGTACCGGACCGCCTATGAGCAAGGGCTGCGGATTGGCCGCGAGCTGTTCATAATGTCCGCGGACGATACGGAGCGGGTAAGCCGCCATATGGTCCCGGCTGTCCCTTGTTTGGAGGTGCCTTACGGCGAGATGGGGGAAGCGGCGTTTACGCTGCTGCATCAAGCCATGGCAAAGGGCGGAGAGGCGAAGGCCGACTCCAGGGTGAAAGTGGAAGACGCAGGGGATATGAGAGAGACTGAGGCAGCAAACTCTGCGGAAGATGCAAGGGATGTGAGAGCGGCAGAGGCCGCAAGCTCTGCGGAAGATGCAGGAGGGGCAAGAGCAGCAAGCGGTGCTTTGACCCGGCAAGCCTTGCAGGCTAGGGCTGGTCCGCCTCATCCCGCCTCGAGAGCCGCAAAAACTGCAGAAGGTGCAAATTATCCCTCAGCAGCGATACGCCAAGTTGTGGAGGCAAAGCTGTTTACGGGAAAGGAGTAAATGCATTTGTGCCCCCGGTGTGGCGGCTGCAATTCCAGGTGTCGGAGAATTCTAACGGAAGCAGAAGCCTTTATTTGGCGGAAAAAGGGTGGTTTGAAATTCTAACGGAAGTGAGCGCCGTTATTCGGCCGGATAGGCCATCAAATGACTCCATTTGGCCCAAATAAAGGCTGTGGCTTCCGTTAGAAAAGGAGATTGCCGCTTTTGAGGCAAATAACGGCGCTGGCCGCCGTTAGATTTTTCTGCGTGACCATAAGGCCCTTGTTACGCACAAAAAGAGGGTCGGATCATGCCAGGTAACGCATTACCCTGACGCCGGCGGGGAGAGAGGTAATAGTTAAGAGCAAAAGTAAAGTCCAAAAGCAAACCGATAGAGCGCACTGGTCGATAGGCAGATGAAGTCCAAAAGCAAACCGATAGAGCACGCTGGTCGATAAGCAGATGAAGGAGGAATGGCGCCTCCTATCTCATAAGCTGCGGTGGCCAACTATGAGCATTTATAACACGTGTCATAAAACGCTTCCAAAACTACTATTTTACAAAGGAGCTAACAATTATGAAGCCGGATTCTTCCCATATTAAACAAATTAAAGTTGTTTCCAACACCCACTGGGACCGGGAGTTCCGCCGTTCCTTCGAGCGGACCCGCCGGAATCTGCTGACCATGATGGACGTGACGCTGGACATTCTCGAGCAGGACCCGGAGTTTGCCTCCTTCACCATGGACGGCCACTCCATTATGCTGGACGATTACGTGGAGATGCGTCCCGAGAAGCGGGAGCTGGTGGAGAAGCTCATACGCGAGGGGCGGCTTATCGCCGGACCGTATTATACCCTGGCGGAGGAATTCAGCATCGCCCAGGAAGCGTTGGTGCGCAACCTCATGTTCGGACGGCGGACGGTGGAGAGCTACGGCGGCAAAACGGGTACCGTTGCCTACACCCCCTCCTCCTGGGGCCAAACCGGGCAGCTGCCGCAGATCCTGCTGGATTTTGGGCTGGACAAAATGATGTTCTACCGGGGCATCTCCCATCATGAAGCGGATGCGGAGTGGATCTGGAGCGCGCCGGACGGCAGCCGGGTGCTGGCCAGCCGGTTTGCCCTGTATGCCCGCTACAACTGGTACTACCAGGTCCACCGGGCGGTTACCCGGGGAACCGTCTTCGACAAAACCTATAATTGGGGCGAATACGACGAGGTACCTTTCCGTCTGTCAGACGGCCTGTCCGGTGAGGATCAGTCCTACGGGCTGCTGTCCCCTGCCGTTCACTATGATAAAAGCCGCCTGAAGCAGGCTGTTCTGGATATGGTGGAGCGGGAGGGCCGGCATTTCACTACCGAGGTATTCCTGGCCATGAACGGCCATGACATCTCGGTGGCCCATCCGCTGGAATCCCAGGTGATCCGGGATGCCAAGGAGCTGCTGGGGGACCGGTATGCTATCGAGCACACGGATTTGGAAAAGTTCTGGGAAGAGGCGCAAAAGCATCTTCAGCTAGACCAATTGTCCGTACTCACCGGAGAACGGCGCTCCTATTTGAAGGAGGGCATGTGGACCTTCCTGTTTCCGGGCACCATCAGCGCCAGAACTTATTTGAAGCAGCAGGATTTCCACGCTACCAAGGAGCTGGTTGCCTACGCGGAGCCGTTGGCGACTTTGGCCTCGGCCTTCGGTGAAGCTTATCCCGTCCGTTATCTGGAGCGGGGCTGGCGCTACCTGCTGTCCAATCATACCCATGACGCCAACGGCGGCTGTGCCCCCGATGCGGTCTGCCAGGATATTGAATACCGTTACCGCAAGGCTGCGGACATTGGCGGAATTGTTTCCGAGGATGCTATGGGCTTCATCGCCCGAAACCTGTCGCCGGAGCACCTGGGAACGGATGTCACCCAACTGGTGGTATACAATCCGCTGCCTGTTGAGCGCACCGTGGTCACCTCTGTGGACCTGGAGCTTCCCCGTGGTGAAGGAGCCAAGTCCTACAGCTTGTACCATGAGCAGGATCCGTCAGTACAGCGGCAGGCAGTGGCTTTCGAAAAATCCAGCGTATTCGTGGACAGCATCTGGGAGGTGCCGACCATTCTCGACTCCCACCGGGTGAGGATGCACGTGGAGCTATCCAAGCTTCCGGGCCTGGGGTACCGCGCATACCGGCTGCAGCCAGAGGTGCAGGAGGTGCGGAATATCCGTACGCTCATAACCGGGCCCGACACCATGGAGAATCAGTTGCTGAAGGTCAAGGTTAACACCAACGGCACCCTGGATATCGTCAACAAGCTCACCGGAAAAGCCTACAGCAATCTTGGTTACTTGACGGATCAAGGGGAATGCGGCAACGCGTGGAAGCATGTAGCGCCCCGTTTTGACCGCAAGTACAACAGTCTGGGTGTGGCTGCGCAGGTGGCGGTAACGGAGAGCGGTGAGCTGTCCAGCACCATTGAGGCTAATTTCAGCTTCCCGGTGCCCGTGGATTATGCCGACGGTAATTCCCGCAGCACGGTGGTGGTGGAGCTTCCGATGAAGCTGGCCTATACCTTGGAAAAAGGCGCCTCCGCCGTCAAAGTGAAGCTGACGGTGGATAACAGGGCGCGTGACCACTGGCTGCGGGTGAACTTCCCCACAGGCCTGGCCACGGATACCTCCTGGGCGGATACCCACTTCGATGTGATTTCCCGGCCTATTCCCATTCCGGATTCCACCGGCTGGGTGGAGCAGGCAGGGGGAACCCACCCGCTGCAAACCTTCGTGGAGTTGTCTGACGGACAGGACGGGCTGGCGCTTTTGCCCAAGGGCATCTATGAATATGAAGCCTTCGAGGATGACAACCGTACCCTGGCGCTCACCCTGATCCGGGCCTGCCGGATCAAGCTGGCGGTAAGCGAGGAGAAGCTGACTGAACTGCCGGACCAGGGGATTCAATGTCCCGGCGTACAAACCTTCGAATATGCGGTACACATCCATGCGGGAGATTGGCAGCAGGCCGGTTTGCTGAATGCGGCAGCCTGCTACGCGGTGCCCGTACGGGCTGCAGTGTCAGGCAGAGGCCAAGGAAGCTTGCCTTCCCAAGCAGGGCTGTTCACCCTGGCAAGCGGCGCGACCCTGCATGTATCCGCTGTGAAGCAGGCGGAGGACGGCAGCGGACTGGTCATACGGCTGTTCAATCCGTCGGCTGAGACAGAGCAGGCCGTGTTCCGGTTTGGCGTAGGAGTGACAGAAGCATTCCGCTGCAGAATGGATGAAAGTGTTACGGAGGCGCTTACTCCGGCGGCAGACGGATATTCCTTCGAGGCAGCGGTGGAGCCGAAGAAAATCGTTACCTTCAAGGTCATTATGGCAAATGGGAGCGGGGAATAAGCATGGGGACCTTCATGAATGGATCGCCGGCCAACCAACCCCTGATCCCGGGTTTTGGACTGTCCCTGCCGGAGCTTGTGCGGGATGGAAGCATGTCGGAGTGCGAAACCGGCGGGGAAGGAATGTTCCGGAGAGGCGAGGATGGGGTGCTGCACATTCTGACGCCCCGGGACCGGAAAGCGGATTTTGTGGTGTACCGGGACAAAACCCTCTGTTATGTGAAGTCGGCTATGGGCCATCCGGCCATGTATCCCCTGCCTGACGCCGGGTTCGAGGGCCCGGCCGAGGCGGTGCTGATGGATCTGGACGGCACCAGCGTACACAGTGAGGCCTTCTGGATCTGGATTATTGAGCGGAGCATCGGATTGTTGATGGATAACCCGGGGTTCCGGCTGGAGCCGGAGGATGACCCGCATGTGTCGGGGCATTCCGTATCGGAGCATCTGCAATACTGCATCGGCAAATATTGTCCGGGGCGGAGTGTGGAGGAGGCCAGGCGGCATTATTTTGCCGTGACCGAGTACGAAATGAATGAAATCTTGAAGGGCCGGGGCAAGGAAGGGGCGTTTACGCCCGCCCCGGGTTTAAAGGAGTTCCTATTGGAGCTGAAAAGCCGTGGCATCCGCATCGGCCTGGTGACCTCCGGCCTGTACGAAAAGGCCTGGCCGGAGGTGCTGTCGGCCTTCCGCACCCTCCAGCTGGGTGATCCGCTGGAGCTGTACGATGCCGTCATCACCGCCGGGCAGGCCATCCGTAAGGGCCAGGCCGGTACGCTGGGCGAGCTGGCGCCCAAGCCTCATCCCTGGCTGTATGCGGAAGCCGCCAGGGTGGGGCTAGGCCTCGGACCAGAGAGCCGCCGCCGGGTCATCGGCATCGAGGATTCGTCAGCCGGCGTGCTGTCCATCCGGCTGGCGGGGTACGCCGCCTTCGGCATCGGCGGCGGCAACATCGCGGCCAGCGGCGCGCAGCCGCTGGTGAAACAGCAGTTCGGCAGCCTCCTGGAGATGCTGCCGGGCATTCTCGGCGCGCACGGCTGACCGCGCCGCCCCCCAGGCCCCTAGACCCCCGGGCAGGGGCCGTCCTTCACCGGCTGCCCGAACACGGGGAAGCCGTCCTCTCCCCAGCCGAAGGGCTGCAGCCGGGTGTGGCGGTTGGGGTCCCGCAGGGGATCACCCTGGATCTCCCGGTAGTTGCGGGCATGGTACACGAGAATGTCCCGGCTGCCGTCCTCGGATACGGTGAAGCTGTTGTGGCCGGGTCCGTATTGGCCGTTTTCCTCACAGGTGGTGAAAACAGGCTCCGGCAGCTTGTGCCAGGAGGCGGCGTCCAGCAGATCGCTGTTTTCGTCCGCCCACAGGAGGCCCATACAATAGCTGGCATCTGTAGCGCTGGCGGAGTAGGTAATGAAGATGCGGCCGTTGCGCACAAGTACAGCAGGTCCTTCATTGACCTTGTATTTTACCTGCTCCCATGCGAAATCCGGTGTGGCAATCTCCACTTGCGGACCTGCCAGGGTCCAGGGATTGCTCATAGGCGCAATATACAGGCTGGAGTTGACCTGGACCTCAGGATTAGACTGGGCCCAGACCAGATAGCGGTTGCCCTTGTGCTCGAAGGTGGTGGCATCCAGGGCGAAGGAATCCCATGCCGTGAGCACCTCTCCCTTTTCGGACCAGGCGCCGGTGGTGGGGTCGTCGGATTCATTTTCCAATACCCAAATCCGGATTCTCCAGATATCCTCGGCTCGTCCCGCCGCAAAGTAGATATACCACTTGCCGCCGATGCGGTGCAGCTCGGGAGCCCAAATGTGATAGCTCATGGGCCCGCTCTCATGCTTATGCCAGACAATCACGGGGGGAGCCTCCGCCAGTCCGGCCAAAGTAGAGGCCTTGCGCAGCTCAATGCGGTCATATTCGGGAGCGGACGCGGTGTGGTAATAGGTGCCGTCCTCCGCCTTCAGAATCCAGGGATCGGCGCGCTGTTCAATCAGCGGATTGGATACAGGTTGGGTGGTCATGGGGGATTGTCCCCTTTCTTTTTCGAGGGTTGCGGTACTTCTCGATTTTAATATTGGTCCGTCCCATTAATCAATCCTTTTTGCAATATAGACATTAGTCCATACCCATTCCGTTCCTCCTACATAGGATGTGGGGACTTAACCGATTGGGATTGGGGTTAAGCCAACCATCACAAAAGAGGGAGTGTTGAAAATGGGATATGCAGCAGGTGCAGGTTGCGGCGTAGGAGTAGGCGGAGGATTCACTACCACTGGCGTGATTTTGGTACTGTTTATTCTCCTGGTAATCATAAGCAGGGCTTGGGTATTCTAATCTAACTTAACTGTAAAAACGCAGTCCCTCCGGGGGCTGCGTTTTTTTTCTGGAAAGCAGACCCAACCCCTGTTGCTTTCGCTGCGCTAATGGCGCTAACGGAACTCAGAAGCGCTTAAAGGCGGAATTCCGTGGGTTTTCTAATTTAACGGAACTGTTAGAAGCCAAATTTATCTCCGATGGATGCCTGCTAGCCCTCTAAGAGCTTCTGGGTTCCGTTAGGTTCCGGACAAGCGGGGTTTTGGCCTCTAAGAGCTTCTAAGTTCCGTTAGGCTTCGGACGCGGTATCATCCGTCTCGACTGAGTTCCGTTAGGCTTCGGATACGCCACCATCCGTCCCGACAGAGTCTGTTGGCTTCAGGCACGCCCCTGTTCCCCTCCAGCTCGACAGTCAATGGTGTGGTGCGGGCGGATATGTGCTATTTTTTGGACAAGCTCTGTAAAGGAATTGGAATAAGAAGAATTTGCCGTTATAATAAAGAAAGCTTCCAGAATGGAGCATCCCGGAACACCCGGGCCAGTAGGGCCGGAGGCTGCTTTCGCGGGAAATTTTCGGATAAGAAGAGGTCATGTACATGGAGAAAACATTGATTTTCGGCCATAAGAATCCGGATACGGACACCATCTGCTCTGCGCTGGTGTATGCCGATCTGAAGACGAAGCTGGGCCAACATGTGGAAGCGGTGCGTCTGGGCGAAATCAGCGGCGAAACCCGCTATGCGCTGGACTATTTCAAGGTGGAGGCTCCGCGGCTGGTGGAAGCTGTTGCTGCCGAGACCAAAACGGTGATTCTGGTGGACCACAATGAGCGTCAGCAAAGCGCTCCCGACATCGATCAAGTTCGTGTGACAGAGGTTATCGACCACCACCGTATCTCCAATTTCGAAACCAGCGGCCCTTTGTATTACCGGGCGGAGCCGGTAGGCTGCACCTCCACCATCATCAACAAGCTGTACAAGGAAAACGGCGTGGCCGTATCCAAGGAAATGGCCGGTCTGATGCTGTCCGCTATCATTTCGGATTCCCTTCTGTTCAAATCCCCCACTTGCACCGAGCAGGACGTTGCCGCCGCCAAGGAATTGGCAGCCATCGCCGGGGTCAATGCCGACGAATACGGTCTGGCTATGCTGAAGGCAGGAGCAGATCTTTCCGATAAATCCATCGCCCAACTGATCTCCCTGGATGCCAAGGAATTCTCCATGAACGGCCGCAAGGTGGAAATTGCCCAAGTGAACGCGGTGGACGTGAACGACGTGCTGTCCCGCAAGGCTGATCTGGAGACTGCCTTGAATGGGATTATCGCCGAAAAAAACCTGGACCTGTTCCTGTTCGTGGTAACGGACATCCTGAACAGCGATTCCGTTGGTGTGGCGCTGGGCAAGGAAGCCCAGGCTGTGGAGAAAGCCTACAATGTGAAGCTGGACGGCAACAAGGCGCTGCTGAAGGGTGTAGTTTCCCGCAAATCCCAGATCGTGCCGGTGCTGACCGATCTGTTCAACAAGGCATAACTCCTGCTTTTCGCTTATCCTGCAACGAACCCGCCCGGCTCGCTTGAGTCCGGCGGGTTTTATTATTTTGCTGTCCCGTAAGTTATCCCGCATTGACAAAGCCCGGGTATAAAAGTAAGCTGATAGTTAGGTATCGAACTATTGTCTGCGGTTTATCCGAGGAGGTGCACTATGCAACAGGGTGAAGACCTGCCGGACCAGAAATCCGGGCAAGGGCAGGAGCCGCAAGTGCGGAGGGGGATTCTGCCGTGGGAATCAGAGGAGCAGATCGGCTCGCTCTTGAGATTGACCTCCATGAGTATGCGCAAGCAGATCGAAAAATCCCTGCGCCCCCTGGGCTTGACCCAGCAGCAGGGCAAAACCCTGCGCATACTGCTTCATAATCCCGGCTCTACCCATTCCGATTTGGAGCGGATTCTGCGGATCGAAAAACCCAGTGTGACCAACCTCATTAGTGTAATGGAAAGACGGGGATGGGTGGTCCGCAGGAAGGATGCGCAGGACGCCCGGTTCAAGCAGATTTACCTGACTTCGGAGGGGGAGGCCCTTGCCGGAAACATTGCGGAGACGGTGGATCAGACCAAGGAAAGGCTGATGGAGGCCTTAAGCGACGAGGAAACGCTGCTCCTGAGGTCGCTGCTGCAGAAGCTGCGCAAGGCTTGGGAGGATGATCCCCAGGAGGGGGAACAGCCGTAAACACCGGCGGCCGATTATTTCAGTAGGGGCAGGGAGGGCAACATGAAGCAACAACATAACCGTCCGGCAGCCTCGTCCAATGCGGAGAAGCTGCTGAAGGTGCTGGCTTTTACACTGGTTTTTTCGGTGATGAACGCATCCATTTTTAATGTGGTGCTGCCGGTGATCGGCAAGGAATTTAAGCTGAACCCTTCCGATTTGAGCTGGGTATCCACCGGGTACATGATTGTATACGCCATCGGCTCCGTCACCTACGGGAAGCTTGCCGACCGGTACCGTTTGAAGGATCTGCTGTCCTTCGGCCTGGTGCTGTTTGCGCTGGGTTCGCTGGTAGGGGTGGCCGCAGTGGACTATTGGATGATTATTCTGGCCCGGGTGCTGCAGGCGGCGGGGGCTTCGGTCATTCCGGCTACGGGTATGATTATCCCCGTCCGGTATTTCCCGCCGGAGGAGAGGGGCAGGGCGTTAGGCACCTCTGCCATCGGCTTGGCGCTGGGTTCGGCTTTGGGGCCTATTGTTTCGGGCTTTGTCACCGGCTTCGCCAGCTGGCGCTTTTTGTTCCTG
Organism: Paenibacillus mesotrionivorans; assembly: GCF_046098205.1. NCBI lineage: Bacteria > Bacillati > Bacillota > Bacilli > Caryophanales > Paenibacillaceae > Paenibacillus > Paenibacillus mesotrionivorans. The sequence goes on from NZ_JBJURJ010000020.1 coordinate 90,379, forward strand.
GTGTCCGTGCTGCCGCTGATGACGCTGCCCTTTTACCTGAAGTATCTGGATGATGAAAAAGGGGCCCCACGGCCCATCGATTTTATCGGCGGTGCATTGCTGGCCGGAACCGTATCCCTTCTGCTGTTGTCCATTACCCGCGGGAGCCTGCCGTTCCTGATTGCCGGATTGGGTCTGGGTGTACTGTTGGCCTGGCGGCTGCTCAGCACTCCCGAGCCCTTCGTGAATCCTGCAATGTTTCGCAACCGCAGTTATACGGCAGGGATCATCGTCGCTTTCCTGGCTAATGCCATGAGCTTCGGCATGCCCTTTATAACGCCGCAGTTCCTGAGCCGCTTGAACGGCCTTACGCCGCTTGAGATCGGGCTTGTGCTGTTCCCCGCTGCCCTGGTCACCGCTTTTATGGGCAGAAAGGGCGGACGGCTAGCTGATACCCGGGGTAATCCGACGCTGGTGCTGACGGCATCTGTGCTTCTGCTCTGCTGCTTTTTGCTGCTGTCGGTATTCGTAGGTTTGTCCCCGTACTGGATTATGCTGATGCTGATTTTTGGCAATGTGGGGCAGTCCTTTATGGGTATCGCCATGTCCAATACGGTATCGCGGACGCTGAAGCGGGAGGAAACCGGTGTGGGGATGGGGCTGTTTTCCATGATGAACTTTATCTCCGGGGCGGCGGCTACCGGCCTGATCGGCAGGCTGCTGGATTCCGGCTCTGTCAGCTTCCGGCTGAATCCCCTGCTTGTTCTGCGTGAAGGGGCGCTATACAGCAATATTTTTCTGTCCTTGGGGGCGGGAACGGTGCTGGTGGCGTTGTTGTATCTGAGCGGCTTCGGTAAGAGCAAACGTTCATCGGAGGCGGGGCTGAAAACAGGAAATTGACAGCAAGCGAGGCTTCCTCCATACTGGGAGGAAAAAATGCCGGCGATATGCCGGCTCGTGGAGGCAAACAGACATGTTGGAAATTACAGGCTACAGTGTGGAATGGATCCGGGATCCTTTTGGAATTATCCAGGGGAAACGCTATGAGTTTCTTCTGGATATCCAGGTGGAGGAGGACGATGAGATGTACTCCCCCCACGGGCTGACCCTGCGGGTGATCTACCTGGCGGACGGCGAAGCATCCAAGATCGTGAAGTATGAGTTTTTGGAAAAGAGCACAGGCAAATATCTGGATTTCGATATGGTGGAAGAGGAATATGCCGAAACCCTGGCCTTCTGCCAAGCCCATTATGCCGAAGCCGAGGAAAACTGAGCTGCGCTTCTTAGCGGATCCCCCTCTCTGGAGGGCTGTTGGAGTGTGATAGGCAGGAGCTTGAACGCAGCGGTGCAGGGGTTAACGGTCCAACAAATTAGCAGACCAACAACCAGCACACCAACAGCAGATCAGCAAATCAACAACCAGCAGACCAACAAACGAACAAACCAACAACCAGCAGCTCATCAGCAGATCAGCAGCCCAACAACATTTCCAAAAAACAACAAACCAACAAACCAACAAACCAACAAACCAACAAACCAACAAACCAACAAACCAACAAACCAACAAACCAACAAACCAACAAACCAACAAACCAACAAACCAACAACCAACAGACCAACCCAAATGCAAAAGTGCAGTTAATTTCGGTGACTGACTGTGAAATAGCAGGTTTAACTGCAAAAGTGCAGTTATTCTTAGCAAAAAAGCCCGGAACCGAGGTTCGGGGCAAAAATAACTGCATTTTTGCATTTAGGCGGAGCGGCGGGAGGGCTGTGGCAGAAAATAACTGCACTTTTGCAGTTCAGCTACAGCCGCAGGCCCTCTAACTGGTGCAATCTAGTCGTCGGCTGATGTTCCCGTTTCAATGGAGTGGCTAATCGGTTTGTTACACAATAGTTACTATATAAGCGATTCTTCCAACCTGCCATGCAGCTCAAGCCGTACATCATAACCCATACAGTTATACCAGTAAATCCGATCAACTCAATCTGTACAACTCAATCCGTACAACTTGATCTGTCAGCTCTATATCACTAAGACTCAATCCGTCGCCGCTACCCGGCCAAGGCTTCAGCTAGCAGGATCAGGGTGAGACCCTGGCCGTACAGGCTGGGATAACACGGAATGTGGTTATAAGCCTCCACCGTGGGCATCACCGGTGTGCCGCCGGAAACGCCGAGGACGGTGCCGTCCTCGTCAATTTGGGCGAGCACTCCCTGGAGTGCCCGGCGGGCCGGCTCCAGCACCTCGTCCCCCAGCAAGCCCATACGCCTGGCCTTCAGCAAACCCGCCGCAATCCCGGCGCTGCCGGAGGTTTCCGGGTAGAAGCCGGCTTGATCCATGACCGTGTTCCACAGGCCGTTGTCCCGCTGATACGCGAGAAGCCCCTGCATCATCCGTTTATACCGGCGTATGATATCCGCGTCACCGGGCACGATGCCGTCGATTTCCTCCAGGATCATGGGGGTGCCTACGGCGATCCAGGCATTGGCCCGGGTCCAGCGGGCGGCGGACATATGGTTCTGGGCGATGCAGTTCCAGCCGTGGAACAACACCCCGGTTTCCTCATCCTGGAGAAGGGACAGGTGGAGCTCCAGCTGCCGCAGGGCTTCAGCGGTATAGGCGCTGTCCCCGGTGAGACGGCCCAGACGGGCCAGGAATAGCACAGCCATAAAAATCGTGTCTGCCCATACCTGCTCGGGGAAGCTGGCATTTTCCGTTACCGTATGCTCGAAAGCGCCTTCACGCGTACGAGGTGCTTCATGCAGCATCCACTGTCCGATCCGGACGGCAGTGTCCAGGAAAACGGCGTCGCCGGTTTGCCGATACAGAGCGGGGAAGATGGCGAAGGGCGCCATGGAATTGATCACCTTCATTTGCTCGGATTGATGCAGATTTTGACGTGCCCAATTGATCAGCTGCTCCATCAGTTCCTGCCTGCTGTTTTGTTCATAATACTCCAACATAGAAATAACACCTACACCAGGTACCCAATCCCAGTGGTGGATGTCCATCCCCCAGTTGCCGGCATGGTCCTCCAGCATTTTGCCGCATACGCCCTGTGCCTTCTGTACCAGAATTTCCGGAGCTTCCGTGATTGTCATAACACATTCCTCCCGCAAGGTTTGATATACTCTTACTATAGCGCGGGAGTGATGGCGGGTCTTGGGCAATTCTCCTGCAATCATTGGACAATTGTGAACCTACAGGGGGGAATGCATCATGACGGCAGAGGATCAAACAGTGGTGCAGGAAGTATTTTTTGTGGACGATGTGACCAACAGCGCGTTGTTGGCCTTTCCCGTTGGCTGTGTGTCCCGCACCCGGGAAATCCAGCAGCCGTTTTTGCATGCGCATGACGGTTATGAGCTGTATATGTGTTTGTCCGGCCGGGGAAAAATGCTGGCGGGCGGCCGGGTCCATGAGGTGGCAGCGGGGAGTCTGGTGGTGATCCATCCGGGTGCTTTGCATATGCCGCGCTCCGTACCGAAGGAGCCGTTTCACCGCTACATTGTCAGCATCGACAAGGACTATCTGGAGGAGCTGGCGGATAAGGAATCGGGCTTTGGGGGCAACGCAGTAACCCGGTGGCTGCCCAAGGAGGAGCCCTCCATATGCTGGCAGCTGAACGGACGGCAGGTTCTGGCACTGCAGGATATTTTGGCCCAGCTGGAACGGGAGCTGGATGAACGTAAGGAATGCTTTTCCCTGGCTGCTCACAGTCTGGTGCTCCAGCTATTCGTGGCGTTAGGCCGGTATCAAGAGGAGCAGGCGCCCGGCACAACCGGGAATGGCGAGCGCAAGCAGCTGGTGGAGGAAATGATGGGGCTGGTAGCGGAAGGGTACCGGGAAACGCTGCGCATTGAGTCCCTGTGCCGCCGGTTTCACCTGTCCCGCTCGTACCTTCACCGGATTTTCAAGCAGGAGACGGGGCTGTCCATTACTGAATACCTGATTGCCTACCGGATCAACAAGGCCAAGGAGTCGCTGGAATCCAGCTCTCTGCCGCTGGCGGAGGTGGCGCTTTCCTCGGGTTTTCAGGACTTGTCCCATTTTTGCCGTATGTTCAAACGCCTGACCGGCGTCACACCGGGACATTACCGCAGAAGCGGCGCCGGCCTAAAGGGATATCATGCTTGACGCACGGTTATATCGCAGAGGAAGAAGGGGTTCTTTTTGATCAAAAATGAGAAAATCAAAGCGGCGGAGGTTAAGCTCACGGGCCTTCAGGGGGAGGAACTGGGCATTGTTCCCACTGCCGAGGCACTGGCTATGGCGAAGAAGCTGAAGGTGGATCTGGTCTGCACCTCCCTCCACGAGAGCCCTCCGCCCTGCAGGCTGGCGGGTGCGGGTGCGGTGCGCCAGGAGAAGGAACAAGCGAAGAAGCAGGAGCGTCCGGCCAAGGTGAAGGAGCTGCGGCTCACTCCCCATATCGAAGAGCATGATCTGGAGGTCAAAAAAAGCCAGGCGGAGCGCCTTCTGCGCGGCGGAGACGCCGTACTGCTGAAGGTGGTGCTCACCGGGAGTAAGGAGGGGGCTCAGGCCAAGGCATTGCTGGAGGAGCTGACGAAAGCGCTGGCACCGTACGGGAAACGCCAAACCGGCATCCAGCAAAGCGGCAAACAAGCCATGGTCCAACTGGATCCCCTATAAGGCGGAGCATCCCAAAGCCAAACTCAAACCCGTCTCCAGCAGTCGCCGGGGATGGCGTACATACGATTAGGGAAGGAGTTTAGACACTATGTCTTATCTGACCAAATATGTCCGGAAATACGGCAGATGGTTTGGGTTTGCCGTTTTTTTTCTGACGGTGGAGGCGCTATGCGATCTGCTCCTGCCGACGATTCTGTCCAGAGTCATCGACGAGGGCATTGCCTTGGAGCGGATGGATACGGTATGGCGGCTAGGCGGCGTGATGCTGGGCATTACGGCGGTAGGGGCCTTGGCGGCCTGTACCCGCAATGTGCTGGCCAGCCGGGTGTCCCAGGCCTTCGGCACGGAGCTTCGCTCCGACCTGTTCCGTAAGATCCAGTCCTTAACCTTCGACAGTATGGACCGGTTTGACCGGGCGTCGCTCCTGACCCGGCTGACCAATGATGTAACCCAGGTGCAGAATTTCACCAACGGACTTATGCGTATTTTTGTCAAAGCGCCCCTGACCTGCATCGGCAGTCTCATCATGGCCATACGGCTGAATCCCCGGCTTTCGGTGATTCTGCTGATTGTGGTTCCCCTGGTGGGCGTGCTGATCATGATCAACATGCGGATTGGCCTACCCCGGTATCTGAAGGTGCAGAAGGCTATGGACCGGATGAATCTTGTCCTGCGGGAATATCTGTCCGGAGTCCGTGTGGTGAAGGCCTTCAACCGCTTCCGCTATGAAACGGACAAAATGGAAACGGCCAATCTGGAGTATCAAACCCGCTCCATAAAAGTCATGCGGGCGATGGCTGCCTTTAACCCGGCGGTGACGCTGACGGTAAACGCGGGTATTTTGGCTGTGCTCTGGTACGGCGGCCTGCGGGTGGACAGCGGGGATATGCAGGTGGGCCATATTGTCGCCTTTGTTAACTACATGACGCAAATTTTGTTCTCCCTGATGATGATCTCCATGGTGCTGATGATGTTCGTGCGGGCCCGTGCCTCCTCGCAACGGATCAGTGAGGTGTTCGCCGACGACAGCGCCATGACCTGGAGCAAACCGGCTGTTGCGCAGCCGGAGGAGCCGGGGGGGATTGAATTCCGCAATGTGACCTTTACTTACGGCTCCTCCGGTGGAGATAAGGGCAAGCCGGTGCTGAACGGAATCGATCTGGTCTGTGAACCGGGGCAAACGGTGGGGATTATCGGGTCCACAGGCTCGGGCAAAAGCACGCTGATCAGCTTGATCCCCCGTTTCTACGATGCGGATTCCGGCCAGGTGCTGGTGAACGGGCAGGATGTGCGCACTATGGACCCTTCTGCTCTGCGGGAGCGGATTGCGGTGGTTCCGCAGAAATCGGTGCTGTTTTCCGGCTCCATCAAGGATAATATCCGTTGGGGCAAGGAGCAGGCGGACGACGGTGAGATAGAAGCGGCTGCCAGGATTGCCGGAGCTCATGACTTTATCGCGGCATTCCCGGAAGGGTATGACACCCGGATCGGACAGAAGGGGGTTAACCTCTCCGGCGGCCAAAAGCAGCGGATTTCCATTGCCCGGGGCCTGATCCGCAAACCCGACATTCTGATTTTGGATGACAGCACCAGTGCCGTGGATGTGATTACCGAAGCCCGGATCAAGGAGGCCTTGCGCCGGGAAACCCGGGGGATGACCTGCCTGCTTATTGCCCAGCGGATTACCTCCGTCATGGATGCGGACCGGATTCTGGTGCTGGAGCACGGGGAGATTGCCGGTTTGGGCACCCACGATGAGCTGTTGGCCGGCTGCCGGGTTTACCGGGAAATTTATGCGTCGCAAACCGGAAAGGAGGCGGTTCCCCATGTCCAAGGAGAATAATGGCGCATCCGGCGGCGGTGACCGCTTGCGGTTCGACGCTACCTCCGTTCCGGCACCCGGTGCCAGGCCGGGCGGGGCCTTCCGCATGAATGGACCCAAGGTGAAGCCCAAGCAATTCCGGGGCACCCTGCTTAGGCTGTGGGGGTTTCTCGGCCGGGAGCGGGGGCTGCTGCTGCTGATTCTCGGGTTTCTGCTGGCCAGCTCACTGCTGGGTTTGGCTGGCCCTTATCTATTGGGAGTAGCCGTCAATGCCATGGAAGGCGGCGCCGGGAATGTGGAATTGCGAGTGCTGGAGATGGCGCTTTTGTCTTTGGGGGCGGCATATCTGCTGGACGCGTGCCTCACGCTCACCCAAAGCTGGCTGATGGCGGGTCTTGCCCAGCGGGTGACCGCCAGTCTGCGGCGTGCTTTGTTCGGCAAGCTGCAGAAGCTGCCGCTGTCCTTCTTTGACTCCCGTCCCCACGGGGAAGTGATGAGCCGGCTGTCCAATGACATCGACCAGGTGAGCCAAACCGTATCCCAAACCACCACCCAGCTGATGGCAGGGGTATTGACCATTACCGGCTCTCTCATCATGATGCTGTGGCTCAGCCCGCTGCTTACGTTGGCTACCCTGATCACTGTACCCTTGGTCTATATCCTGGCCAAAAGCATCACCAAGCGCACCGGGCCGTTGTACAAAGCCCAGCAGGCGGAGCTGGGGAAGCTGAACGGGCTTATGGAGGAGACCATTTCGGGCTTGCAGGTGGTCAAAGCCTTTAACCGGGAGGAGCGGACCATCCGGGAATTCGACGAGGTGAATGGAAGGCTCTACCATGTGGGGTTAAAGGCGCAAATTTCCACCGGATTTCTGATGCCGCTGCTGAACGTGATCAACAACCTGGGCTTTGTCACCGTTGCGGTGGTTGGCGGCTTGCTGGCCCTGCGGGGCAGTATCTCAGTGGGGGTTATCGCCAGCTTCATCGGCTACTCCCGGCAGTTCGTCCGGCCGCTGAATGAAATGGCCAACGTGTACAATATGCTGCAATCCGGCATCGCTGGAGCGGAGCGGGCCTTCGAGGTGCTGGATGAGGCAGAGGAGCCGGATGACGCTCCTGATGCGAGGGAAATGGATCTGAAGACGCGCCCTTCCAGCGGGCATGTGGTCTTCGAAAAGGTGAGCTTCGGCTACCGGCCGGAGTCACCGATCCTGAAGAACGTAAGCTTTGAAGCGCCTCCCGGAAGCAGCATTGCGCTTGTAGGTCCAACGGGTGCGGGCAAAACCACCATCGTCAATCTGCTCACCCGGTTCTATGACACTACCTCCGGGGTGATCCGGATTGACGGGCAGGATATCCGCACCTATACCCGGGACAGCCTGCGCTCCGGCTTCGGCATCGTGCTGCAGGATACCTACCTGTTCGCGGGCTCCATCCGCGAGAATATCAAATACGGACGTCCGGATGCGACGGACGAGGAGATGATGGAGGCGGCGCGGCTGGCTAATGCCGATGCCTTCATTCGCCTCATGCCGCGGGGCTATGACAGCGAGCTGGCGGAGAACGGCAGCAACCTGAGCCAGGGCCAGCGTCAGCTATTGGCCATTGCCCGGGTGATGCTGGCGAAACCCTCCATCCTCATTCTGGATGAAGCCACCAGCAGCATCGACACCCGGACAGAGCTGCATATCCAGGATGCGCTGCTTAAGCTGATGAAGGGGCGCACCAGCTTCGTCATTGCCCACCGGTTGAACACCATCCGCGACGCCGATACCATCATGGTTATCGAAAATGGTGAAATCGTCGAACGCGGCAGCCACGAGGAGCTGCTGCAGGCCCAAGGGCCGTACAGCCGCATGTATGCCAGCTCCTTCGGGCAGCTGGAAACGGGCTGATGTGGGGTAACCCCCGGGGTTATCGCAGCAATAATGAAGAAGAGCAGACGTGGGATCTGCTCTTTTTTTGTGCTGATAAAGAAGAGCAGACATGGGATCTGCTCTTTTTGCGCTGATGAAGAAGAAGTGACTGGTTGTGCGCTCTTATTGCCATTTTTGTCGGCGTGAAGCCAGGTGAATATAGACACCAAATGCAAAAGTGCATTTATTTTCTCCCGCTAACCTGCAAAATGCCGCCGTACCTGCAAAAGTGCATCTATTTTTGCTCCTCAAGGTCATTTCGGCCCATCCTGCCTGAAATAACTGCACTTTTGCAGGATAGCTTCACCCAATGGCCAACTGAGTCAAAAATAACTGCACTTTTGCACTCTGGCAGCTACAAGGTGGGCGATATAACCTTCAGGTGGCCAGTTGCCGCCCCCTTCCGCCTCCACGCGCAAATAGGCGCCTGTTCCTCAAGGGAACAGACGCCCAACTGCACGGGCTGCCGGGCATACGGCCACCGGCACGAACTACAAACTTATTCGCTCCGCAGCGCCACAACCGGGTCCTTCTTCGCCGCGAACTTCGCGGGGATGAAGCCGCCGAGAATGGTCAGGCCGACGCTCAGGATGATCAGGAACAGCGCATGGACGGGATTCAACTGGGCCACATTGTTCAGATCCGTCGCATTCTTGATGATCATGTTGGTGGGGATAGTCAGCAGATAGGCGATACCGATCCCCAGCAATCCCGATAGGGTTCCGATAATCGTGGTCTCCGCATTAAACACCCGGGTAATATCCTTCTTTCGTGCCCCCAAGGCACGCAGGACACCGATTTCCTTGGTCCGCTCCAGCACCGAGATATAGGTGATGATCCCGATCATAATGAGGGATACCACCAGAGAGATGGAGGCGAAGGCCACCAGCACTAACGTGATCCCGTTCATGATGCCGCTGGAGAGATTGGTCACCATGGCGGCAAGGTCGGTGTAGATGATCATTTGCTCCGTGGGCTTACCCACATTCCATTGGTCCAAATAGTCCACAATCGCCTCCTTGGTGTCAAAATCCTTGGGATACAAGGAGATGGAGGCGGGGATAGCTACGGCGCCCAAGGCGGCCAGCGCATCCTCCTTGGAGGTGGCGTCCATCGGATCCGTCAAGGCGCCGGAACCCATTCCTCCGCCAGGCCCCATGGCAAAGCCTCCGCCGGGGCTAAAATTGAAGCCGGGCACACCGGCAAACACCTTGCCCGAATACACATTCATCTTGTCATTGGCTTCCTGCGCCTTTACAATTTCCGAGGACTGGGCCTTGCTGATAAAATCCTGGGCCAGCACATCCGAATAAGCGATCCCTGCGGACATGGTGGACATGGGGGAATCCTCCTGCTTGCGGATAATGCCCGAAATCTTCAGTTCCACCGCATTGCCGCTGTTGTACAGATTGCTTAAATCCGAGGTGTTGCCGTTAATGCGGAACAAATCTCCGGATTTTACATAATAATCGTCGTTGTAGATCAGCTTGAAGGTTTTGCCGAGAACTTGGTCAAACCCAATATTCTCCGCCTTATAATCTAAACCCAAGGCATCCAGCACCGTCACGTTCATCCGGTTGTATTCATCCACCACCATCACCAGGTCAGTTGGCTTCGCCGGGAAGCTGCCCGCCAGAAGATCGTAATACGATTCCAGATAGGTGCTGCTGAAGCTTGCCGTTTTGCTGGGGAAGGACATAAAATTGGCGTCAGAGGTGTTAACCGGTACGGCAGTCTGGCCGTCGCTTCTGAGGATATTCAGGTTAACCTGGCGGCTGTAGGACACACCGTCCAGCAGGGATGCATCTATTTTGTCCAGATAGCTTAGGTATTCAGGAGTAATGGTATTGTTGTGCAAAATCGTATTGGATGTGGGATCAAACGGGTAAATCTCCGCAGCTTTGGTAAATTCCGTCCGGTTGTTCCGGTCTTGTGCATGGGCCCCGGGCTGCATAGCCAGATCCAGATTGGCCGCCATTTGGCTGATGGTGACGGGGAAGTTGGACAACGCGCCGGATTCATAGCTTTTGATTTGCTTGTCGAACCCGTTGGACAGGGACAGAATCAGCGCAATGCCGATAATCCCGATACTGGAGGCAAAAGCGGTGAGCCCGGTTCTCCATTTTTTCGTGGAGATATTCCGTCCCGACAGATTCAGAGCCGTCCAGTAGCTCATGGCGGTTTTTTTGAGCCGGTAATTGCTTTCGGTTTGTACCTCAACCGCGGGATTGCTGTCGGAGATCACCTTGCCGTCCTTAAACTGGACCACCCGGTCGGCGTAAGCCTCGGCCAGCTCCGGGTTATGGGTGACCATAATAACCAGCTTGTCCTTGGCGATTTCCTTGATCAGATCCATAATCTGAGCGCTGGTGGCCGTATCCAGGGCTCCGGTAGGCTCGTCCGCCAGGATGATGTCGGGATCATTGGCCAATGCCCGGGCGATGGCTACCCGCTGCATCTGGCCCCCTGACAGCTGGCCCGGTTTTTTGTGCATGTGGTCCTTCAAACCAACCTTCTCCAGCACCTCCACCGCTTTCTGGTGTTTGGCTTGGGCGCTGACACCGCTTAGAGTCATGCCCATCTCCACGTTATCTGTGATGCTGAGATGGGAAATCAGGTTATAGCTTTGGAAGATAAAGCCCACGCTATTATTGCGGTAAGCATCCCAATCGCTGTCCTTGAAGGATTTGGTGGAGGCGCCGTTAATAATCAGGTCGCCGCTGTCGTATTGATCCAGGCCGCCCACCAGGTTCAGGCAGGTGGTTTTGCCCGAGCCGCTGGGTCCCAGGATCGCGACAAATTCATTCTTGCGGAAGCTTAGGCTGATATTGTCCAGAGCAGTCTGCGTAAACGTGCCAGTGGTATAGCTTTTGGAGATATTCTTAAGCTGCAGCATGTTCTCATCCTCTCTTGTCTCTGCTATGTATGTTATGCTATCACAGCAATATCAACTGAACATCAACTGGGCGGTAGGCAGTCTCCTGTTCATGTTGGGTTAACATTGATGCGGTATAATGAACGGGCGCTCTTAAGTCAGGTCTGATTCATCGGCAAGGGCGGACTATGGAAAAGCAGGTGGGACGAGTGAACCGAATTCTTGTGGTGGAAGACAACGAGAAGCTGCTCCAGCTGATCAGTACAGTGCTGGCCAAACACGGATATGACCCGGTTCAAGCGGGAAACGGCCAGGAGGCATTGGATATTCTGGATAAGCAGCATGTCGATTTAATCATATCTGATATTATGATGCCCAATTTGGACGGTTTCGAACTGATCAGGAGGCTCCGGGAGGCAGGATACACCCTGCCTGTTCTGACGGTGACCGCCAAGGACAGCTTTATGGATAAGCAAACGGGCTATTTGGCCGGCACTGATGATTATATGGTCAAACCCATCGACATCAACGAGATGATTCTCCGGGTGGGGGCGCTTCTGCGGCGGGCCCAAATCGCCAGCGAGCGCAGGCTTACGGTTGGCGGGATCGTACTGGATTACGATTCCTTGACGGTGACTGCAGGCGGGCAAACCACCACCCTCCCCCAAAAGGAGTTTCAACTCATGTACAAGCTCTTGGCATACCCCAACAAAATTTTTACACGGCATCAGCTGATGGACGAAATATGGGGGATGGATTCGGAAACCGAGGCCAGGACAGTGGATGTGCATATTAACCGCCTGAGGGAACGGTTTAAAAGCTATGACGGGTTTGAAATTGTAACCGTCCGCGGACTCGGCTACAAAGCGGTGAAAACCTATGATTGACCGCAGGCAGTCGGGGAATTTATGGGGAACGCTAATCTGGACGGTATTCCTGATTATGCTGGCTTCGGGCGTTCTGATGGCGCTGTTGACAGGGGTTATCATTCATCTGGGGTTTATAAATTTTAACAGGTTCCATGTACTGTGGTCCATCATCTTCGCAATGGTGTCCAGTGTGCTCATCGGTACAGGCATTACCGCTATCGTGGGCCGCAAAATTTTGGCGCCGATCACCGATCTGAGCGAAGCGGCCAAGGAGGTAGCCAAGGGGAACTTCAAGGTGCGGCTGAAACAGGAACACCACCGGGTGCGGGTGCTGGGGGAGATGGCGGTGAACTTCAACAAGATGGTTCAGGAGCTGAACGGAATCGAAACCCTGCGCAATGATTTTACGGCCAATGTCTCCCATGAGTTCAAAACGCCCATTGCTGCTATTGAGGGGTACGCGGCTCTTTTGCAGGATGAGGACCTGACTGTGCCGGAGCGGCGGGAATACAGCCGGCTGATCATCGAAAGCACCCGTCAGCTGTCGTCGTTGTCCGCCAATATGCTGAAGCTCTCCAAGCTGGAGAATCAGGAATTTGTGCTGGAAAAGCATAACTTTGATCTGGACGAGCAAATCCGCCATGCTATCCTTCTCTTGGAGAACCAATGGAGTGAGAAAATGCTGAATCTGGACATTGCGCTGGACCAGGTGTGGTTTTACGGCAACGAGGATTTGCTGATGCAGGTTTGGCTGAATCTTTTGGGCAATGCCATCAAATTCTCCGATAACGGGGACGAAATCGCCGTTTATTTAACGGCAGACCCAGCTTCGGTCCATGTCCGGATCGCCGATACGGGCACAGGCATGAGCACGGAGGTGCTGGCGCATATCTTCGAGAAGTTCTACCAAGGGGATAAGTCCAGGGCGGGAGAGGGAAACGGCTTGGGGCTGGCTCTGGTGAAGCGGATTATAGATCTGTGCGGCGGAGAGATTACAGCGGAGAGTGAGCCGGGAAGAGGCTCTGCTTTTACGGTCACGCTTCCTGTAACCAAGATGTGAGGGGCATAAAAAAATTAGGCTGTCCAAAAAGTTCGTTGAGGTGAATAAATATTCGGCAGAAAGGACCGGGAGGAAAAGGGTGGCTTGAGGGCGAGTTTTTTGGCCGCTTTTTACCTCTAAATCTAATCAAAAGAAAGCGGACAAAACGTGTTTGAAGCTTCCATGACAGCCTTTTCCCGGAAGGGAGTGTATCTTGCCGAATATGTATTGATCCAATTAGACTTTATGGACAGCCCAGTTGTGTTATGAGCCGGATTACAACCTGACAGGCAGCCCTGTTTTGGCGGATTCGACAGCTGCGATGGCCACCTGTTGGGATTTCCACGCATCCTCGTAGCAGGAGAGAATACCGGAAGCATCCCCCGTGCGCAGAGCATGAATGAAGGCGGCATTTTCAGCCTGATAAGGGTCGTTTTGGTTCTGGAATTCAGTGGTTTGCCCTTGCCGGATTTCCTTCAGGCCTTTGCCGTGGAGCTCCAGCACACCCGTGTCGGTGTAAATATGCAGTCCAGTGGTATGGCTTACCGGCAGCATACAGGTGTTGGAGATGTTGGCCACGGCACCGGAGGCCAGCTTCAGGGTCACGGTGCCTACATCCGGCACGGTTACTCCCTCCTCTGTCACATGCTTATGCCGCAGGGCAAAGGAAGCGTACACCTCCGTCACCTCCCCCAAGGTATACCGGAGCAGGTCCACGATATGGGTGGTCTGCTCCACAAACTGCCCGCCGGAGCCGTTCTCCATCCGCCACCAGTACACACCCGGCATACCGCCCATCCAATAGCCCAAGGCCATTCCGGCAGTTTGCTCCTCCAGAAGCCGGCGCACCCGGGCGGTTCCATCCGTATAGCGGAAGTGGTAGCCGACAGAGGTGATCAGCCCTTTGGTGTTCACCGCCTCCAAGATCTCCGTAGGGGTTTCCAGATTGGCGGCAAGAGGCTTTTCCACAAAAAAAGGAATGCCCCGTTCCGCCAGAGCCAATTCGATCCTGCCGTGGGCAAAGGGAGGAACGCATATGTACGCGGCATCCAATTTGACGGATTCGAGCATCTGCTCCACCGCGGCGAATGCGGCGGCGCCGGGGAATTTGGCTGCGAAGCGCTGGGCTTTCTCCAGGGAAGAGCCGCAGACGGCGCTGATGGTGACATCCTCCATAGCGGCAAGCATGGCTGCGTGTTTCTCGGCGAACCAGCCGGTTCCGAATATTCCAATGTGCAGAGTCATAAATCCTCCTGTAAAAACGAATTTGGTAAGCGCTTGCTGGTTTGCATTTGGTCCATTATAACACATTCTTCTAAGGGTTGTGGGGTTGTCCTTGACTTGTTTTGTAGAGTCATGTCACATAGATTGACACCAAAAAATCTGGGCGCTATGATGATTATTGCAATCATATCCATGCTTTGGAAGAGGGAGGGGGAAGCTGATGCTCAACCGCAATGCGGAAGCACTCTTCTGGATCGGCCGTTATATGGAACGTGCGGAAAACCACGCTCGCATGATTGATGTCCATTACCATCTCCAGCATAATCAGGACCTGCAGGACAAAGAATACAAATGGGCCCGTATCATCCGTTCTCTGGGGGCGGAGGTGGAGTACCGCCGGCAATTTGAACAATACAGCGAGTTGGATGTCCTCTCATTCATTACATTGGACCGGGGATATGAAAACTCGCTGTTTTCATGTGTCAGCAAAGCCCGGGCCAATCTCAAAACCATGCGCGAGGCGCTGCCCAGCGAGCTCTGGGAAACCTTAAACGGCTTTTATCTGGCTCTCTCCGAAAAGAATCCCGGCGACCTGCGGAAGGAAACGCCCAATCTGTTCTTCCGGTACATCCGGGAGAAGGTGGAAACCTTCCAGGGCATCGAGCATTCCGTGATGCTGCGGGAGGCGGAGTGGCATTTTATTGAAAGCGGGCGGATGCTGGAGCGCGCGGAGAATACCATCCGCATCCTGAAGTTTGTGGTAACAGCCATCAACGAGGATCAGGCGGTGCCGTACACCTATTTGCTGGCTGCGCTGAAATCCGTAGGGGGCTACCAGGCGTTCCGCAAATTTTATGCCGACAGCATGGCCATTGAACCCATTCTTGAATTTCTCCTGACCCATACCACCTTTCCCCGGTCCTTCTACTATACCTTCACCAAGCTGGAGGAGCATCTGCGGGGCATCCGGCAGTTGGGGCAGCCTGCTCAGTCCGGTCAGGAAAAGGCTATCCGCCAAGCGGGTAAAATCAGAGCCGAGCTGGGCTGTATGACCCGGGAGGATTTTATGCTGGAGCAGATGGAGCTTCTGATCTACTTTTTGACCGATGCCTGCATGACCTTGGGCAAGTCCATGACGGAAACCTTCTTCCGGATGGAGGAGGCCTCCGCTTCTTAACTGCTGCAGATTGAACACACCAAGGCTTAGCCGGACATAACAAAAAGCCCTCTTCCGTTTATGGCAGCCATTGGCTTTTCCATCCAGCGGAGCAGGGCTTTATTTGTATTGCGTTGGGTTAATGGGCAGTGGTGAAAGGCGGGTGACAGGAATCAGTGGACGACCGTTTGCTTGCGTTGGGTTAGGCGCTCTTGAAGGGTTTGTTTCTTCCAGAGGGGCACACTGACAATTTTGGAACCGGTGGTATGGTCCAGGAACCGGATGTGGTCCTTTTCCACGGAAGAGATTTTATCCATGTTGACATAGCAGTTGGAGGAAATACGCAAAAACATGGAATCACGGATCAGCAGCTTCAGCTGGTCCTCGGACAGGGATTTTCTGATATTGTAATTCCTGCCGTGGAAGCTGATCAGGCCGCCGTTGCCGACTTTGAAGAAGTAGGTGTCACGGTTGGGTTCAAAATCCTCATACATATCTTTGAACTCTTGCTCCACGATCAACGTCCCCCTTTTAGAATCGGTGATATGTTAGCGCTTTCATTATAGCACAAACGAAACGGCCTGCAAACACCTTTTTTGTGAAAACGTACAAATTTCTTTGTTTCAATTGCCAATTTGGCCGTTCTGCTTGCGGAAATCGCTTGGGCTGCAATGGGTGAAACGCTTAAACAACCGGCTGAAATAATACGGATCGCTGAAGCCCACGGACTCCGAAATTCGGTTTACCGGCAGCTCGCTGTTCATCAGGAGATACTGAGCCCGCTGGATGCGGAGCTGGTGAATATACGTAAAGATGGACATGCCCGAATATTTCTTGAAAATGTGGCAAAGGTATTCATATTTCCGGTTGAGCTGGCTTTCGATAAACGCCCTGTCCGGCTCGGTGTTGTAGCTTTCGTTCAAGAGATTAACCAGCTGCCGATAGGCCAAAAACGCGGCGGGCACGGAGGTTTGGAAATTTTCCTTGGAAAGCAGATCTTCGGCAATCAGGTGGAAAATCTGGCCCAGCAGAAGGGAGGAGCGGTAGCGGAAATAACCCCTTGGATGCTCCATTTCCCCATGAAGCTTCTCGAACAGGTTCAACAGCTCATAACGGCGGACCGGCTGGAAGCGCCGGGGCAAAAGCAGATGCTCGGCCTCCTCGTCCTGGCCCGTACGCAGCTCCTGGCGGCTTTTGTCCAGCCAGCTTTCGGGTTCGGCAAGAGGCATTTCGTCAGGCGTTCCGGGGGTAAGGCCGGGGGTAGCGAAAAACTGTACCCAAAAGAAGCCTGCATGCTCATGGGTCAGCCGCCAGGCGGTATGCCGCTCCCAAGGTGTCAAGAGGTAACACTCGCCGGATACCAGCTCCAGCTCCGCGTCCTCGGATTTCAAATAAATCGGCCCTTCGGTGACCATCAGGATTTCGTAATACGGATTGGAATGCTCATAGCTGGCCAAGGGGGCGTTGCCCTGGTGATATCCTGTCCACTTCACATCCAAGCGGCATAGACGGGACATCCTAAACCAGATATCCGGCTGATTCTGCATATTTGGTTCTCCTTTTGCTGTATCAAATTAATGGGGAAGATTAATATCGTCCATTTGAAATATCAGTCTGTACACAGCTTTATTGTAACCGATGGAGAGCGACTGGACAATAATGATCTTAAAGCTGGAGGATTTTAAGATTGCCGGGATACAATCTCTAAACATCCGCCATTTCATTCCGGCTGCCGTTGCTGATATAGTAGGGGAGTAGGAAGAAAGCGTTTTATCACGAGGCAAATGTACTGGTTTAACACCAGTTGTTATGTAAAATGGAGGAGTGACGATTATGAATTTTGATGAGGCTAAAAAACTGTACGAAAAACATGGGATTAATGTAGACGAAGTATTGGAATCCCTGTCCAAGGTAAAAATCTCCCTGCACTGCTGGCAAGGCGACGACGTACGCGGCTTCCTGAACCGTGACCAGGAGCTGACCGGCGGTATCTCCGTAACCGGCAACTATCCGGGCGCTGCCCGCACTGCTGAAGAGCTCCGTCAGGATCTGGACAAGGCCCTTTCCATGATCCCCGGCACCCACAAGGTAAACCTGCATGCCATCTACGCCGACACCGAAGAGAAGGTGAGCTGGGACAAGCTGGAGCCCAAGCATTACACTCCTTGGGTAAAGTGGGCTAAGGAAAAGGGACTGGGTCTGGACTTCAACCCCACCTGCTTCTCCCATGATCTGTCCGCCGACGGCTTCACTCTGAGCCATGCAGACAACGATATCCGCAAGTTCTGGGTTGAGCATTGTAAGGCCTCCCGTAAGATCGGCGCTTATTTCGGTGAGGAGCTGGGCCAACCCTGCGTAACCAACGTATGGATTCCGGACGGCTTCAAGGATATCCCGGTTGACCGTCTCGCCCCGCGGGTGCGTCTGAAGGAATCCCTCGATGAAATCTTCGCGGAAGAGCTGAACCCGGCCCATAACCTGGACGCTGTAGAAAGCAAGGTATTCGGTATTGGCTCCGAAGCTTACGTAGTTGGCTCCCACGAGTTCTACATGGGGTATGCCGTACAAAAGCAAAAGCTGCTTTGCCTGGATGCCGGCCACTTCCATCCGACAGAAGTCATCTCCAACAAGCTGTCCTCCGTCTCCATGTTCACGCCGGGCATTCTGCTGCACGTAAGCCGTCCGATCCGTTGGGACAGTGACCACGTGGTCATCATGGACGACGAACTGATGGACATTGCCCGTGAGCTGGAGCGCCACAACCTGTACAGCACCACTCACATCGGCCTGGACTTCTTCGATGCCAGCATCAACCGGATCGCCGCATGGGTCATCGGCGCACGCAACACCATCAAGGCAATCCTCCGCGCCAAGCTGGAGCCGGTAGAGCTGCTGAAGAAGGTAGAGCTGGAGAAGGATTACACCACCCGTCTTGCCCTGGTGGAGGAATTCAAGTCCTATCCGTTCGGCGCCATCTGGGACCACTACTGCGAGAAGATGGGTGTACCGGTCCGCGAAGAATGGCTGAACCAAGTGAAAACTTACGAAAAGGACGTTCTGCTGAAGCGCTAAGCTTCGCGGTATGATAAGGCGGCTTCCCCGTTGAGGGGGAGCCGTTTTTTTGTGGAATTACAAACCAAATTTTGGGACATGAAGATACTTGATTTATCTTCAGGATAATTAAAGATTATTTAGGTTGGTACTACCAAAAATATTACTAACTTATGAAAGAGCTTAAGTTGTTTTAAATAAAAATGACATATTATGACTTAATCCTGTCTTTTGTACCTCTTTACGAAACGACAAATTTCCAATAGACTTATGTCGTTATTCTTATATTATGTAAAAAGAAGGTGGTTTTTGGCTTAATCTGTAGAATTTATAAAATTAAAAATAACCAATAAAATTCAGGGAGGAAATCGAGTGCAGCGACAGTGTCGGACATATTTAAAAATAATATTAGTATTACTAATAATCACTTCAATAGTTTTACCTGGGAACGTATGGGAAAGTTCATATGCTTCTGAATCTCTTTCTTTTCCCTCCTCACAAAGTGAGAATCTTAATTCCAGTCCAACTGCAAATACAAGTATTGATCCCGGGAGTCAGGCAATGGTTCCAGAGACAAGCTCTCCTAATAATACAATCAGTGAAGAAATAACCCCCAATGTTATTCCTCTTATTGATAGCAATAGTTCTTCAGAATTTGTATTCCCCTTTCCTACACCAGAATCAAATGTCACCCAAGCTACTTATCGAGATGTGAATGTTGAAGCTCTTAAAATACCTCGTCCCAGGACTGAGCTGACTGATAAAAGAGACCGATTTAGCAAAACCTTCTTGAATCCCGATGGTACAACAACTGTACAATCTGCCGTGTATTCTCTTCACTACCTGGATAAAGGAGCATGGAAAGAGATTAATACAACCCTCCGACAGGATCGGTCAGATGGTAAAAATACATACAGTATGTTGGCTAACCGCTTCAATATCCGCTTGAATGATCAAAGCAGTAAGCAGTCAGTTACCTTTTCAGTTTCTGATCAAAGCGTCACATATCGTTCATTAAGCATGAAAAATGTCACCGGAGTTGTATACGATAATACAGTCATCTACAACGAAGTATGGAAAAGTACAGATTTAGAATACCAAGTTCAAAATGATCAATTGAAAATGGAATTGCAATTAAAAGATAACAAAGCTCCCAAAACCTTTTCCTTTCAAATTGATGCTCAAAATGTTACCTATGATTTAAATCCAGATGGTTCCATAGATTTTATGAATCAGAATGGGGAAGTAGCCTTCCGCATTCCACGCATGTGGGTAAAGGATTCTACTAGTGATACTCTCATGTATGACCGGCTCAAGGTTTCACTAAATCAACTCAAAGGCAAGAATATATTAACTGTAACGCTTGATGATACGGGGCTGCAGTATCCTGTGACGATTGATCCTACTACGGAAATTCCAACATTCGGACAAAATCATTGGCTCTTTTTAAAAAGTGATGGAACGGTTTTGGCATGGGGAGACAATCAATATGGACAAGTGGGTGATGGTACAACGGAAACTCGACCAGGCCCAGTCCCGGTAGCGGGTTTAACTAACGTAAGGTCAGTTTATATTGGAAATGGAAATTCCTATGCTATCAAACAAGATGGAACAGTTTGGGCGTGGGGAAGGAATAACAATGGGCAACTGGGTAATGGTTCGAAAGTTGCAAAATTAATTCCTACACAAGTGAATGGATTAACCAATGTTACTTCTCTTGCTGTTAATACCGATCATGTATTAGCGCTTAAGGAAGATGGTACGGTTTGGGCATGGGGGAGGAATTTATATTCTGAGTTGGGAAATGGGAAATGGGATACAAGTTTAATCCCTGTTCAATCAATTGGACTAGACAATATCAAGGCTATTGCTGCTTCATATATGGCATCTATGGCTTTAAAGAAAGATGGAACAGTTTGGGTTTGGGGATACGCTAGCCCTTCAGGTATGTTGCCATTACAATTACAGGGTATATCCAATATCATTGATATTTCTGCTGGACACACTTTTTATGCAGTTCTTAAAGCAGATGGCTCTGTTTGGGCTTGGGGAAATAATGACGAAGGTCAAATTGACATAGCCGGAAGATCATGGATTGACATGCCTATTCAAGTCATCGGCTTAGATAATGTAAAGGATATTAGTCTTGGCCATAGCCATACTTTAGCTCTTAAAAGTAATGGTACCATCTGGAGCTGGGGGGCTAATGATTTTGGACAATTGGGAAATGGAACAACATCGTTTAGTTACACGCCTATTCAAATTAATGATTTGTCCAATGTTCGGTTAATTCAAACCTCTGCCTATACGAATAGGAGTTTTGCAATTTTAGACGATAACACAATGTGGATGTGGGGAGGAGATTCTACTGTCTATAACACATTACCGGTTTTATACACAGTTCCTGGACTAGGTCCAGATACGATTCCCCCCTCCACACCAAGTGCTTTTACATTTACTAATTATTCTGTTAACGAAATATCATTTCATTGGCAAGCATCCACAGATAACATAGGTGTAGTCGCTTATGATATTTATCTGGATAATAATGTAATCAAAACGGTTGATTCACAACTTAAGGAATGCACAATTAATGGCTTAGTTACAAATGTCCTATATAATTTTTCCATTAAAGCAAGGGATGCCGCAGGAAATTCATCTGTTGCAAGTTCTTTATCTGTATATACGGATACTATTTCTCCAACTGCTCCAAGTAACCTAAAAATCACTAATCCCAATCCTACGAGTGCTTCTCTCTCTTGGGATCCGTCAACGGATAATTTTGGCGTAAGTCACTACACCATTGATGTTCGTGATAGCATGGGAAATCTAATAGCTACAAATCTAAGAACAACGAATGGAAGTATTACAAATTATACAGTTACAGACTTGAATCCGGACTTAGTTTATTTTTTTAATGTGTTTGCAATAGATACAAGCGGAAATATATCTAATCCATCTGTAATAGAAAGATCCATTTTAATTGACCAAGAAGCACCGACAAAACCTACTCTTTCTATGACTAATAGAACAAGTACGAGCATCTCGATTTCTTGGACTGCTTCTACGGACGCTTTTGGCATCAAAGCATATGATATTTATCATGAAGCAACTCTTTTGGCCACTGTTGCTGGCAATATTACATCTCACCAAATTATTGTAGCCTCACTTCCTCTGGACCCAAAAACAACATTCAAATTGTCTGTTAAAGCTAGGGACGGGGCTGGAAATGTTTCTACAGCCAGTAATGTTATAATAACCAATACGGATTTAACCGCACCTTCTGCGCCAACCAATTTTAGAATTGTTGATCAAATTCCGGGCAGTGTTTCATTGTCATGGAATGCATCTAGTGATGAGTTTGGTGTAACAAATTATGAAATATATGCCTCCAACAGAATGGGTTTACCTTCGAGGTTATTAACAACAAATGGAGCTACCAGTTTTATCGTTACAGGTCTACCACCTAGTATTAAATATGAAATAAATGTAAAGGCCATAGACTTTGCTGGAAATAAATCAGTACCCAGCAATAGTGTCAGTGCGCAGGGAAGTGAATATCCTCCTACAATACCTAAGAACTTAACAGCAAAGGTGAAAACTGAATCAAGTATTTATTTATCATGGGATTCTTCCAGCGATGAAAATGGGATCATTGATTATGAAATTTATAATGGATCAACACTTTTGGTAAACAGTAATTCTAGTAATTATACACTAACTGGATTGCAAGCTAATACAACTTATGTCTTATCTGTAAGGGCAAAAGATGGAGTTGGTTACTTTTCTGGACTAAGTAGTGCTGTCACGGTAACTACGGATGTGACACCTCCAACAACACCTGGTTTATTAAGGGCTTTAAGCTCAATTGGTAAAAATATTTCATTGATTTGGGATGCCTCAATCGATAATTTAGGCGTGGTTGGTTATGAAATTTATAGTGGTAACTCACTCATTGCAACATCATCTGGTACAGGAACAAGTTATACATTATCAGGGATGGCCGTGAATAAAACATATACTCTATCAATTAAAGCAAAGGATGCTGCAGGGAATCTGTCATTAGCAAGTAACACAATAACTGTAATTACAGATGATGTTGCTCCAACAGCCCCTAAGCAATTAAAGGTCGTACCCCTAAATGAAACAAGCCTTTCATTATCATGGATAGGTTCAATGGATTATTATGGTATAGCAGCTTATGAGATCTATAATGGTTCTGAGTATTTAACTACATCAGTAGGCACGGCAACAACTTTTACTCTCACAGGACTCAAGGCAAATACAGTGTATTCCCTTTCAATAAAAGCTCGAGATGCAGCTGGAAACTTATCTGATGCAAGTAATGTAGTGTTAAGTGGCACAGATTTATCTGTACCTACACCACCCAATAGTTTTAAAGCGACAGGTTGTACCGCAACCAGTATCTCTCTTTCATGGGCACCATCTTATGATAATGTGGGTGTAGCTGGGTACAATATATATCATGGTACCGTACTGATAGCAACTTCGTCTGGTACTGGTACAACCTACACAATTAGTGGGCTAACTGAAGATACATTTTATTCATTAACCGTCAAGGCATGGGACGCAGCAGGAAATCTTTCAATTCCGAGTCAAACACTAGTTGTAAGTACTGATGGAAAAGCTCCCACGGCACCACAAGATTTAGAGGTATCCCAAAAAACTGATTCAAATGTAACATTAATTTGGAAACCCTCTACAGATAACATTGGTATAGCAAGCTACGATATCTATAATGGTACAACGTTTTTAGCTTTTGCAGGGACAGCAACAACTTACACTTTTAAATTTGCTAAAAATACAATTTATAACTTGACGGTAAAGGCGAGGGATGCTGCTGGGAATATATCTACCGCAAGCAATATAGTGACAATCAATACTGATGTTTCATATCCCACAGAGCCATATGGTCTAACAGTTTTAAATCGCACAGAAACCACAATAGACCTTTCTTGGGAAGCATCAACTGACAACTTTGAAGTGGTGGGTTATAAGATATTTGCTAAGATAAATGATGTGCGAACATTATTAGCAACATCAATGGGCAAAGATACTAAATATTTATTAACAGGCCTCAAACCCAATACAATGCACATTCTCTATATAGCCGCGTTTGATGCTGCAGGTAATGAGTCAGTATGGAGCAATCCCGTCCACGTAAGTACTGATTTAACACCTCCGACTGCTCCAACATCATTATCGGCACATATCATCAACCAGAAAAATGTTAAACTTACCTGGACAGCTTCGACTGATAATGTCGAAGTAATAGGTTATGATATTTATTTAGGTTCTCAGTTTGTAGAGTCCGCGAATGTAATTGCTGGCCAAACTGTGGTCGAGGCTGTGATTACAGGTCTAACACCTTCGCTGCAGTATTCTTTTTCAGTCAAAGCGAAAGATGCAGCAGGTAATATAGCAAGTAGTGAAATCCTATTAACTCTCCGACAAGAATATATCTATGATAAAGCCGGCAGATTAAGTGCAACAAGGATAGTGCCGGTTGGGTATATTATAGATTACCGGTACGATAAAAATGGTAATTTATTAAAAAAAGTCACTACAAATAGTTTGTTAATGGATAGTTCCTTTGAAAAAGGCGGTGATTATTGGTATTTTTATTCGCCTAATACAACTTTGGATTCTACCAAAGTAACTGAAGGGAAAAATAGTATTAAATTCTCGTCCTCAACGCCTTTAAATAAGAAGACAATTGTACAAGACACACAGTTGATCGAAGTATCTCCTAATACCACATATACACTTTCGGCAATGATTCAAGATAATTTAAGTTCAGGATCGTTTTATGTAAGTGTAAAAGAAGTCGAACCAAACATGGCCACCTGGGAGTATGGTGTTATGCTTTCCTCGACAAAGAAAGGTCAACAAGTCTGGGATCAACCATCAATACAATTTACCACACATTCTGCAACTGTAAGATTGAGGATTGAAATAACTGCAGATAGCAATGCAGTTGGCGAAGCATATATTGATCAGATTGTTCTTCAGTAGAAGTAAATAGAGATAGAGGGTTATTGAATCTTTGCTTCAGTACCCTCTATCCCTCAAAAAGTGTTAGGGAGGAAATTTTGAATGAAAAAAGCAATTTCTAAATCAACTAGCAGCTTTATTATATTTCTGGTGACCATATTAATTATTAGTCTTTCTATTCCGGCTTGGCTTAATCACAAACAAAGCACTGCCACTGTTACATCATCCATAGAAACTCAGGAAGAAGAGTTCCTAGATAATCGGAAGCAAATGGAAGAAGAATTTAAGCAAGAGCTATTGGAAGCAGATGTATCACAACCCATCTTAGAAAAAGATTGGGCATTGGAATTAACCAATGAACAGCCTGTGGAAATACCGAAATTGCCTGCAATAAGCACCGTAGAAGCAAAAGGGAATGAGAATGATTCCATCTCGTTGATGAAAAGCAAGACTCAAGAAAAACGTAATAAACGTATTTTTAAGGAAGATCAGTTCAATTATCATCAAAAGGATGTAGAAGAACTGATGTTAAAAGGAATTTCGCTAGAAGATATTTATATGTCCGATCAGATTGGTAATGACTGGATGGTCGAACCCCGTAAATTACTGGAACGTAAGGAAAATGGAAAGCCATCGTGGGAAGCGATAGAAAAGGAAGTAGAAGAACATGTTGATCGTGAGTTGTCCGATCTTACTCAAAAACTTAATAAAAAAGTGGATCAAATAAGCCAAGAGGTTCCTAATAAAGCAGAGCGTCTGGAAATTCTTAAACAATTAAAACAAAATGGAAAATTGTCGTTGGATCAAGCTATACATTCGTTCAAAACGAACAAACACGAAGAACTGATACAGTTAAAGGAAGCAGCAGAAAGGGGGCAAATGCATGAATAAATTTTTACGCTTTTTTAGCACCTTTTTATTTTTACTTTGTATATCAATTGGACTGTCGGCATACGCTCATGCTGCAGTCTACGGTGATGACAATGTGATCAACGGATTATTTACCCAAGAATCCATAAACCAGACGAACAAGTCTCAATATGCTGATCGTAGTGGAAGTGAGAATATTGACGAAGTGACAGGATCTCTAACGTGGAAATCGAATCAAATTCAATTGCCGGGTATTGAAGGACTGGATTTGAGTATTGGGGTAATGTATCAATCCAATTATGCATTTGGATATATGAGGCATTATAACAGCTCAGGACAAATCAAAAAATACAATTATTTAATTTCCCGTTACGATCTGGGTCAGGGTTGGTCGTTCCGCTTTCCTTCTGTCCAGCTGGCAGATGGATATACATACTATCATACCGGTGAAGGACCCATTTACCGGGTGGACTTTGGGGCAACGGGGGCTGTCGAAAGCTATACTCATCTTTTGGGATATCAAGGAAAGGATGTTCAGTTTCTAGCAGATGCCCAAGGAACCTTCAGTAATGGGCAAGCCACTTCGGCTTTTTACGTGGAATATGACAGCAAGAAGCGTGAATATTTCGCAGCGGATGGTCGTTTGTTAGGAATCGTGGATAGATACGGAAACACATTAACATTCCAGCATCAGGATCGAGTAACCTATGATGGCCAAACAAATAATGTCATTTCCTCTATTAAGGACTCAGTAGGCCGGACCATTAGTTTTACCTACACAACAAACTTGCAGACTGTGACTGACGAAGAGTTTAGTAATGCAAACGGGGAGAAAATTACGGTCACTGTTAATGATCCATCAGGAAATTTTGTTGAGTCTGTTATATACACAAAATGGCGCCAGCCGATGAAATTTAATGAAAATCCCGATGGATATGCGCCTTATTTGTGGTCAATAAAAAACCAGAATTCAGAGTATACTTATTTCGAATACGAAACAAAAGTTGGACGATTTGATCATCGTTATAAGTCGTATGATTACTCAGGGTGGAACAGTTATTTTCTGTTGAACGAAATATCCGCAGATCGCACTAGGTTCAAATATCAACATGAGCTAACCAATCGAAATTTAGGTCCATCAGGAATTTCCGAAGACTTCCGAGTAACCCAGAGGTATACTCAATTGGTGAAATCAACAGGTGCAACCGGAGATTACAACCACTTGAATTATACGTATACCAATGACTATTCCGGTTATCCCGGTTATTCTAACCCTTATGATCTTCCAGCGAGCTACACCTTTTCCAGTCAATCCAAACTGCAGAGCAACACTCGAACGAATGGGCTAACCAGTATCTCCACCTATAACGGAAAGCAGCAACCTACCGTAAAGGAGACAAGAACATCTGCGGTTTCACGTAAATTCACGAGCTATCTGGCTTTTCATTCGACATTTACCCAACTGCCTACGGACCTTCAAATAACCGAGTACGACATTGGAGATACAGATGCGACAGCAAGCAAACTCTTTGTAGCAAAAACGTATACGGATTGGGGGGCTGTAGCCACCGAAACCAAACCTTTAATCCGAAGTGAGATGGATAATCCGCGAACAAAAAGCCAGTATAGCACAACTTTTATTTATGAGCCTAATTATCACCAAGTCGAGTCCAAA
Organism: Paenibacillus mesotrionivorans; assembly: GCF_046098205.1. Taxonomy (NCBI): domain Bacteria; kingdom Bacillati; phylum Bacillota; class Bacilli; order Caryophanales; family Paenibacillaceae; genus Paenibacillus; species Paenibacillus mesotrionivorans. The sequence goes on from NZ_JBJURJ010000020.1 coordinate 117,523, forward strand.
AAATTGTATCAGAACTATGATAAACAGCTTATAGATTCATATACGTATGATGGAAATGGCCGGTTACGAACTCATATAAATCCCAAAGGTGAAGTTACTACTACTTGGTATGAAACCATCGATTCAAATGGAAATGTCATGGACAATTCTACCCAGGCTTCGACTGTTTTAAAAGGAAAAGTACGTAAAGTGGTTACTTCCAAACCTATTGAAGATGGTAAAGCGTCCCAGAGTATTACCCGATATTCTGCAGAAACGCAATATGCTTTTCCTTCCGAAGTTACAACAACCTTTACAACAAGCGATAGTAACGGCCAGCCCCTCGTGCAGACAATAAAGAAAAGTATGTCATATAACTTGGGAACAGGTCTGCTGCAGGAGGAGTCAGATGGTAACAATAACAAAACAGCATACACTTACGATGTTTTAGGACGTGTGTTAAGTGTAAAGTATCCTGAGTTTACAAATAATAGTGGAGAACGGTATGCTGTTTCAGATATTTATGAGTATGGAGTAATAAATGATACAACATTAGTAATGGATGATCCTGAGAATTCAAGTTTACGTGAATTGCGCTTGTATTCATACCGGAAGTATACCCGCCTCTCAAACAATACTCTAACTAAACTAAATCAGGCGTATTCTTATTACGACGGAATGGGAAATGTGCGTAAAATTTCTCAGCATGATCCGCAAACAAATACCTTTAAAGATACCCGTTATCATTACGACGATCAGGGAAGGGTCGCTTATGTTCGTGATGCAATGGAGAACATTTCCATGGCAGCTTACGATATGTGGGGAAATCAAGATGAAGTTATAGACGCATTCGGCAATCTTTATAAAACCGAACGACAATTAAAGCCTATTCGTCGCATTACCGGATATTTTGTTGCCGCGGCAGATATGGAAGATTATCGTTCTGATCCTACACGCTTGGATTTGAAATCTCAGTATGTGGAGAGAGATTTTGATTTGTGGGGGCAGTTGAGATTTGTTCGTACCTTTAAAGATTGGCCTAACAGATCTCAGCCAATTACTGAGGAATACGTATACGATATTGCTGGTAACATATCTTCCTATCTTGATCCTAATAATAATATAAGTGATTTTGGGAAAACAAAAAATTACTACTATGATGCGCTAAATCGAGTAATAAGCATCAGAGATGCATTAGGACAGTATACCAATATTGAATACAATGCACTGGGAAAAATTAAGCGTATGTATATGGAAAGAGGTGGGGAATCTGTACAACTAAACACTAAACAGTATAATGAGATTGGTGGCCTTCAAAGTAAAGCCGATCCAACAGGTGCTACTGAAACATACACTTATAATAATTTGGGACAACTCATTGGTTCTAAGGATCGAATGGGAGCCACAACAGCTTCACTTTATGATACTCAAGGAAGAATGATCAGTAATCTTACTGTTCGTGATAGCATCAACCAAGAGATTAAAACCAACATCGGTAGTGATGGGATTCTATTTGATACTACGGAAATTTTCTTGAATGGTTTAAATACTTCCAAAATCACAACTGGAATGGACACGAATAAGAGGGTTTCTTCTATAAACCAAACGGCAAATAACTACAGATCTTCTTTAAATCTCACTTATAATGGTATTAATCAAATCACGAAACAAGTAAATGGAGTTGCCGGATTTACAGTGAATTTTCAATACAACCGTAATCGCCTGGATAAGGTGCAAGTCAATGGACAGAATATAGTAGATAATAGCGATCAAGCAAATGTTCGATATACATACTATCCTAATGGCCAAGTTGATACCATTACTTATCCACCTTTGTTAGACGGCTCGATTGTTTCAAGTAAATACACTTACGATGCCCAAGGTAGAATAAAGACATTAGTGAACAGTAAAGGAGGAAGCAGCTTATCCAGTTATACCTACGACTATGACTTTAATGGAAATATTACCTCAATTAACGAGGATACTCTATTGGGGAATAGAAGCAGCACGTATACTTATGATAAATTGAATAGACTAGAGGGAATTACTAGATCAGATGGGTCAACCTCTCGGTATACCTATGACCTTCTTGGTAATCGTAAAACTCAAGAGGATACCAGGTCTTTGTTATTTTCTATGGAGGACAACGTTAATAACTACGATATATATAATCGCTTAGTTGACGTTGCTAAAGGAGATACAACAACCTCTCTTGCTTATTCCGCTGATGGATTGCGCTACAAAAAAACAAATGGAGGTGAAACGATTCAATATCAATATAATGCTCTTGCCCAAGTAATCGCTGAAAGCAATGGCAACAATGCCACTGAGGCGAACTATGTTCGTGGCGACAGATTATTGGTCAAAAAAGAAGCAGCTACTGGAAAATCCTATTATTACTTATATAATGGACATGGCGATGTAAACATGATGATTGATACAAACGGAGTGGTTGTAAACCAATACCAATATGATGAGTGGGGAAATTTACTCATTAATGAGGAAACTGTTCCAAATAGTTTCAAATATGCTGGTGAAATCTACGATGCAGAGTCCGGATTGTATTATCTTCGAGCCCGTTATTATGATCCAAGTGTGGGACGTTTTATCAATCAGGATATGTATGAGGGGGATATCACGAATCCGCTGAGTTTGAATTTGTATACGTATGTTCATAATAATCCGCTGATTTATTCAGATCCTACTGGTAATTGGTGTACATCTGCAGATGGAAAATATTCATTGCCTGGAGGTTGTAACGGAGGGATTGAGGGACAAAAGGATGTTGAAAAGGATGTTGGCACATCAAAATATTCAAAAGATAGTAATCATAACGACAGCTGGATAATTTGGAATGGAGTAAGGATGGAGAAATATGAATACACATCAAGTAAGGAAAATGTTACAGTAGAAATAGCAATTGAAACAGGAAAAGGTGCTGCTGATGCTGCTCTTGGGAAGCCATTGTCTGATGCTATCAATAATTTAAATAAAGGAACAGCAGCTAGAATTCCTTATACTCATGCAGGTCCTTATTCTGGCACCGCTATGAAATATACACCGCCTTTAAAATCTGTATCGTTTGCTTCAACTGCTATTAAAGTTGCTGGACCAATAGCGTTGGGCTCATATGTTTACCATATTGGTGAAGATATTAACAAATATGAAGGTAGTGATTTGTTTTACGCAACAATAATTACTACACTGAGTGATGGGGTATCTGTAGGGGCCGGTATGATGATTGCTGCAGCCGGGGCAGCAGCTGTTGCTGCTGGAGCAGAAGTTATTATTGCTGGGGGATTAGTAATTGTTGCAGGTGGAGTAGCAGGTTACCTAATAGGAGAAGTTGGGGATTGGATTAAAGGTACCTTTGTTAAATGAATGGGAGAAGAAATATGAACGATATTATTAATGAATTCCCTTACCCGATACAAATTTTATTATTCTTAATATCTGGTGTAATCTTGGTCATTTGTTATATAAAACTCAAAAAAATAAATAGAATATTTGGACTCGGAATTTTATTAATAGGAATTTCATGTTTTTACCAAATGGGCAGTCTGATACTTAATTACTTTTATTCTTCTGATTTATTAAGCTCCAATCGATTTATTTTATTTTTGATCTTTTTTGTTGGTTTAATATTAGTTGCCATTGCAGGATTTCAAATGAGCCATAACCAACGTGAATTGCGCAGGCTCTTGTTGATGGGCATATTATTAATGTTAGTATGTGCAATGGGAATAGGTATTATTATACTTCTAAAAATTCAGTAGTCCTCATGCCATAAGCGATTAAGACCGCTTGTGGCGTTCTTTTTTTACTACTATAACTCACTGTTACTGTATCTGTGGGACTTCTGGCTGGTAACAATCTAAAGTGTAATCTTGATGCTTTGTCAATGAGGATATGTATGAAGGGGATATCACAAATCCGGTGAGTTTGAATCTTTATACGTATGTTCATAATAATCCACTTATTTATTTTGACCCTACTGGTAATTGGTGTACATCTGCAAACGGTAAATATTCCCACCCAGGCAGGTATGATGGTGGGGTGAAAGGTGATAGCGTAAAAAGTGTAATGTTAACGGGTCTATATGGACACCTGATTCGAAACATATCGGTGAAAAGGAAATTTGGGAGATATGAGTGATTCTTCCAACGGCATAACATTAACTGAAGAGGTAGTAAAGAATATATTAACAGGAGCAGGCGATTCAATAGCAGGGAGAATAATATCGAATATGTCTGATAGAAAGGAAATCTCATTCAGTTCCAATGCTATTCAAGGAGCAAAGTTTCGACCAGCCGTTGATGTATTAAAACCAGTTTCAAAAGCTTTAGGAATAGCAACTATTGCTTCTACTGGAATTGATATTTATGCTGATTTCTAGGAATATGATGGTTGAAATATAGTTAAAGCTGCAGTTGTTGATTTGGGTGCCTCAGGCCTTGGAATAACCGCAACTGTAATCGTTGGAACATTAACTGCTGAAGTATGGGTACCGGTCGCTGTGGGTTTTGGGGTTGGAGTTGGTCTAGGATTCGTAGCTGATTGTGTCAAAGATGTAGTAACGAAATGAGGTGCATATAGTTTATGATAAGTTTTTATAATAGCTTACCTTGGCCCATTTATCTGCTTGTCTCAATAGGTTTGGGCACATTTTTGGTACAATGTTTTTTAAGGAATTCGAAAAAGTATTCCATTCTAGTTAGCGCAGGAATTATATTATTGTCCATTTCATCAATACTTGCTGGTGTAGTTAGAGTTTTTTATTTGTTAAATATTAAATGGCACCTGAATTTAATTGAATCATCACCTCTTGTGGGAGTTATTGGATTACCTTTACTATTTGTAGGAGGATATTTAAAAACAAAGGATGATCCTGAAAAAAATAGAATTATTTTGATTTGCACCACAATTGCATCAATATGTATTTTAATGATTGCGTTTGTCATAATCTTTTCATGAATCTATGTTTTTATGAGCCACATGCATGCGACTAATTCTCGTTTGTGGTTTTCTTTTTCTCCTCTGCCCACCGCTGCGTAATTCAAAACAGCCAAAAACCACGCAACAGAGTTGCGCCGCGGAAATTTATCTAACTATTAATTATGCTTGCTTGATGGATTTAGACTATCCATTTGGAGCTAAGAAAAGAAGATGCGAATACTAGTAAAATTTTTTGTTATGTGAAGTATTATAATGCCAACCACAGGTGAGTATTTGCTTATAGTTTTTCTTTTTTTGCACATGTATTTCAATACACGAAAAACTGTAAAACAAGAATGTGCGGCTGGCTTGTATTATTTTCACGCTCGGTATTACGATCCTGGTATGGGCAGGTTTATAAAAATGAAGGTAGATACAAATCAATTATTGTATCCTCATAATGCAGTTAGCTCTGGAAGTTATGGAGAAAGAGCATGGGCACAAAATCAACTGGACTTAGGATTATTTTATAAAGAAGTTGTGCCGAAAAATGCTGGTGTTGAACGACATGTTAAAGGGAAGGTAGAACTAAGTTTAATATTAAATACTGCATTAGAAGTATCGGCAACAGACGATAATGTAGAATTAATATTTAGTTATGGAGTAAATGGTAAAATAGGAGTTGAGGATCAAATTAAAGAATTTAGAATGGATAACAATGGAAACATAAAGGGATCTTTTGATATTGGTATGTCGAAAGGTTTCTCCCCAAAAGTAATAGATCGGGACTGGGGAGCCGACTTTCAAAAGGAATATACAACTGATGATATATATCCAGTACAATTGCCAGCTTATGATTTAAAGGGAGCTCCTCATCCAGATCAAGCATTATTGTTTGCACTGTGGGCTCATTATTCCATAACACGGGGAATCTATGAAAAAATACATCAGAAGTAAAGGTGATTTATATTAAAAGTAAATATGGCATTTTTGTTCTCATCGGAATATTTTTGGCTTTATTTAGTATATTCATCTTCGGCGAAATAAAGCTAAAAAAAATGCATTATACTGAAATTAATAGAGTAATTAACAATAACGGTGGTACTGTTATTAATATTCAAAAAGTTGAAGAATCACCTTTGCAAACATCATCACGTAATAATATTTATAAAATTGAATATATGAAAGATGGGAAAAAATGTTTGCCTATTACCGGGCAATAAGATCTTTGGGAAATATGCACGAAAATAGAAAAAAAAGGTTATAATGAAACATGGTTATTTTTATAGGAAGGTGCCAATATGCATTCTATTACAATACGAAGACTTCGCTATAGGTCAATTATTTGGGTAAGTGCATTAACAACGGGTTCTTTTGGTTTATTTCTCGGTTTTATTTTGCTATGTTTAACTTTTTCGGGATGGAAATTAAGACTTTATTATGGTCAATTTGAAGTTATGAGGCTGTCTGCGGGATTGCTGTCTTTGATCATATTATCCTTATTGGCAGTGTGCTTAGGCGTTATCCTCTCTACGATTTTATACTTGCCTCTTGTGCTTTTAAGTGAATATACCAATTTAATCCGTATTAAAGGTATATTTGAATTAAAGGAATGATGTAACTTACCACAAGCGATTATAATTCGTTTGTGGTTTTTTCGTTAGAAAGCTCCATACCTCAGGAACAGAATATCCAGCGTAGGCGATAATCTGTAGCGCCAGCGACCACGTGGTCTTCAATGACGACGAACTCATGGACATCGCCCATGAGCTGGAGCCTGTAATATATACACAAAAGATGTTTTGCTGGAATAGGAAAAAATTTGAGATGCATATCTGTTGTTTTAGTATTCATAAAGTAAAAAAAGTAACTCTGTTTCAAGATAATTAGTCATCGGAGGTTATAAAATATGGAGTGCCCCATATGCGGAAGTAAGTCCATATCAACGTTTTTTAATTACCCCCGCTTTACACTGAAAGCCTGTCCGGATTGTGATATGCTTTTTCAACCCGAAGAAAGCCGCAGCAAGAGCAGTGATTTGATTCCGGAGATATACAACGAGGGCTGGATTCGAATGAGAGATCAGTGGATCAAAAGCTCTTATCTGGATAATGCCTACTTTAACACACTGATGCTGCAGATGTATAAGCCCAATAAAGGCAAGCTGTTGGAAATTGGTTCGGGAACAGGTGAATTTCTCAACATGGCGCGCGCTGCTGGCTGGGACACTCTTGGAGTCGAACCCTCCGCGGCTTCTTGTGCGTATATCGCTGAAAAGTATCAGCTGCCGATCATTGAGGGGATATGGACACCTGACCTTCCATTGCCAACAGAAACCTTTGATGCAGTTGCTTTCTGGCATGTGTTTGAGCATATCCCTGACCCCGTTTCCTTTTTGAAACAGCTCTCTTCGCTGCTTACAAAGGAGAGCTATATCTTTTTCAGCGTTCCGAATCGATATAGTCTGAGGAATGAGGTTTTCGGAATTTCTAGCTCATTGTACACGGAAGCGGATCACTTGTTTCACCATTCGGAGCGAAGCCTAAGACGCATAGTGGAAAAAGCTGGCCTAGATGTTCAAGCCTTGTTCAGCAAGCAGACGACTGCTGAGCTGGAAAGGCTGCTGCCTCACTATCGGCCGAATGTGTCCTTTACCTTCGCACAGACGATGGAGCTGTTGTCCCAGCTTCAAGGTGAAATGCGGGGCCACGAGCTGTTCTGCGTTGCTAAGAAATCGGCTGAATAACAAAAATGCTCCCGTATAAGCATCGTTTGAGCGGGAGCTTTATTCTTACTTCTTAAGGACGGGCTTGAAGCCTCCGCTGCAGCTCCCGGAACAGGGTGTCCAGCGCCTGGGAGGCATCCTGCAGCGCTTGTTTTGCCCCAGGCTCGGTTTCCGTTACACCGGCCAGAGCCAGCTTGGTTTCACATTCCTTGAGTGCTGACAGCAGCTCCACATTGGGCTGCGGTTTAGGTTGTTGGGGCTGCTTGTGGCGGTCGTCATAGAAGTCGGCGTAGAGCTCACCGTTGGCATCTATCTGGGCCAGGAAAACATCCGGAACGGCGGCTTTCACCTCGGCAAGCTTTTTGTCCAGCCAGTTCCGGTTCCGTCCCGACTTCTGCAGAGCTTCCTCCAGAATTTGCCCGTCCATAATCACCGTTTGCGGTTCTCTCTCGGGCTGGACGGGAAGTCCAAGATCCTTGGGAGTCAGAGGCTGATTCTCCCGCTTCAACAGGACATTAATGTCCCCGCTGGGCTCCATAATGGCAAATTCCACATCCGCCAGATTGAAGGCGGATTTTTTGCGTAGCTGCTCCATCAGCTCATCCGTGGTAAGCCGCTCCTTTTTCAGGTTCTTCTCCAATACCCTGCCGTGTTCGATCAGGACGGAGCCTTTGCTGTCTATAAAATCACGCATCCGTTTGCTCTTGAGCTGCAGAAATTCGATGAAGTAGGAGCAGGCTGCCCATACGGTTAAGGAGAGAAGCCCCAGCATCCATTCGGCTTCCGAGTCCACGGTGACGTATGCCGCAATGCTGCCAATGGTGATGCCGGTGATATATTCGAATAAGGACAGCTGGGAGACCTGACGTTTGCCAAGCAGCTTCGTCAAAAAAAACAAAATCAGTACGGCTAACAGAGTTCTCCATGTGATTTCAAACCATTGAGGCATGCTGCTTACGCTCCTTTTACTTGGGTAATGGATGCTCGGTAAGACGCTGCTGGACTCTAACGGACAGGAAAGCCGCTATTGTAGCAAATATTGGCGTTCAGACTTTCTAACGGACGGGAGAGCGCTTATTGACGGGTAACGTGGGTGAAAAAGGCGTTTTTGTTCAAAATAACGGCTGTGGTGACCGTTAGAAATGGAAACCCTTGTTTTGGGGCCAAATAAGGGCTCCTGGGGCACTGGCGATGCACTAAACTTAACATGGCTAGGTGGACGCCTAGAGATAGGGATAAACATGCTTTTGTTGAAAATATTTACATGTCCTTCTCTGCTCTTCATCAAAAAAGAGAATAGGCAACTAAACATGGCGGCATTTTCCTTTTTTTTGGCTATGTGGTTGTTACTTCACGATGATTTTTTTGAGTACCTGTGCTTCCTTTGGCGGCCTGTCCACTACTTGTCGTCCTCTCG